>JAAPAA010000218.1 GCA_012274165.1 Thiobacillaceae bacterium | reverse complement strand
GACGAGAACGGCGCACTCACCGAGCTCGTCGCGCGCTATGCGCCGGCCGACACCGAACTGCTCGGCACCCACTTCACCCGCCTGACCGTCAAGCGCATCTCCGGCAAGCTGCTCGCGATGGTCGAGACCGCGCCGCTGGCCGCGCAGGTGCGCATGGGCAGCGGCACGATCCGCTCGTCGCTGTTCGCGGCGACCGACGAGGCGCGCATCCCCGATGCCGTGGCCACGCAGATCGCCGAAGTGTTCTCCACTGACCTCGACTTCCACCGCCAGCTGCAGAAGGGCGACACCTTCTCGGTGATCTACACGGTCAACTACCGCAACGGCGAACCCATTGCCACCGGCAAACTGCTGGCGGCCGAATTCGTCAATGGCGGCAAAACGCACCGGGCGGTCCTGTTCCGCGACCCGTCCGGGCGCGAAGACTATTACACGCCCGAAGGCGAGTCGCTGAAAAAGGGATTCCTGCGCTCGCCGCTCGAATTCTCCCGCGTCACCTCCAACTTCAGCAGTTCACGGCTGCACCCGCTTTTGGGTTTCCACCGCGCCCATACTGGCGTCGACTTCGGGGCGCCCACTGGGACCCGGGTCAAGGCTACAGGTGACGCCACGGTTGCTTTCGCCGGTGGCAAAGGCGGCTATGGCAATCTCGTCATCCTGCGCCATCAAAACGGCTACGAAACCTACTATGCGCATTTGAGCGCTTTTGCACCGGGGTTTCGTCCGGGCCGCGCAATCAGTCAAGGCGAGGTCATTGCCTATGTTGGCACGACCGGTGCGTCCACTGGCCCACACCTGCATTATGAAGTGCGTATCGCAGGTACGCCGTACGACCCATTAACCGTCAAGCTGCCGGGCTCCGCTCCGCTTGATGTGGCACAACGTGCGCGTTTCCTGCAGCAAACTGCCAGTTGGTCTGAAAAACTGGCTCTTTTGCGCGGCACCAACCTCGCCGCACTCGATTGAATCTGCCTTCCCCACATGAGGCCGAAATTTATGTCGGCCTCATGTCTGGAACCAGCCTGGATGGCGTTGACGCCGTTCTTGCCGAAATAAGCTCCACAGGCCACACCCGGCTTATCCGCTCCCATTATCTGCCCTACGCAGACAGCCTGCGTACACGGCTGCTCGCCTTGCACACCAGCCAGACCAATGAACTCCACCTGGCCGCCTGCGCCGCCAATGATCTAGCGCATCTTTACGCCACGGCGATAAAGGGGCTACTCGATGGATTCACCCTCCCGGTAAGTGCGATCGGCTGCCATGGCCAAACGCTGCGCCACTGCCCTGCGGATGGCTACACCCTGCAAATCGGCAACGCCGCCCTGTTGACCGAACTCACCAACATCACGGTTGTTGCCGATTTCCGCAGTCGAGACATCGCAGCGGGTGGGCAGGGTGCACCACTGGTGCCGGCTTTTCACGTTCAAATGCGGCACCCGGATATTCATCGCGTCATCGCCAACATCGGCGGTATCGCCAACATCAGCGACTTACCCGCGAATGGCACAGTGCGTGGCTGGGACACCGGCCCAGGCAACATGCTGCTGGATGCCTGGATCAAACGATACAGCGGCGAACATTTCGACCGCAATGGTGCCTGGGCCGCGAGCGGGGCCGTTCAGGCAAACCTGCTGGATGCGCTACTCAATCACGCTTACCTGAAGCAGGCGCCGCCCAAAAGCGCTGGGCGTGAGCAGTTCAATCTGGACTGGCTTGACGCAACCTTAAGCGCATTGAGTCAGGCAATCGCGCCCGCTGACGTGCAAGCCACCCTGCTCGAGTTCACCGCCATCAGCCTGGGCAACGCAGTGAAGCACGAGTGCAGTGGCGCGCAGGAACTCTATGTTTGTGGTGGTGGGGCACATAACGGTTTGCTGATGCAGCGGATTAGCGCCTGTTTACCCGGCATTCAGGTGATGAGTACGACGGTGCTCGGGATAGACCCGGACTGGGTGGAAGCGCTTGCTTTTGCCTGGCTGGCCCGCCAGACCATGCATCATGAGCCGGGCAATTTGCCGTCCGTCACCGGCGCTCGTGGCGAGCGCATTCTGGGCGCGATTTATCCGGCTTGACCTGCCGTTTAAACAAAAAAAGGAGCCGAGGCCCCTTTTTTTGTTACTACCTAAAAGAACTTAGGCCGAAAACGATGAGCCGCACCCGCAAGTGGTGGTGGCGTTCGGGTTTTTGATGACGAACTGTGCGCCTTCCAAACCTTCTGAATAATCGATTTCAGCGCCCACCAGATACTGGAAGCTCATCGAATCAACCAACAGGGTCACGCCGTTTTTCACCATGGCGGTGTCGTCTGCATTCTGCGCTTCGTCGAACGTGAAGCCGTACTGAAAGCCGGAGCAGCCGCCACCCGACACGAACACGCGAAGTTTCAGATCGGGGTTGCCTTCTTCATCGATCAGGCTTTTGACTTTGCTGGCTGCGCTGTCGGTGAAGATCAGCGGGATGTCCATTTCGGTTGCTGCATTCATGTTGGTGCTCCTTAAATAAGTGTGGGCTAATTATCCGCATCACCCACGCTGCGTCAAGCAATGACCCTATTTTGACCCCGGAGTTCCAGCCGCGCGAACACACGTGGCCGCAACGGCATGTCCCCCAAACCGGCAACCTCAGGGCAACATCCCTACCGCATCCAGCGCAGTGTCCTCGGGCAGGCCAAACATGATATTCATATTTTGCACGGCCTGTCCGGCTGCGCCCTTGACCAGATTATCGATCACAGACAACACCACCACCGAGTCACTTCCCGGCGGACGATGCACAGCGATACGACACATATTTGCGCCGCGCACCGAACGGGTTTCAGGATGTGAGCCTGCAGGCAACACATCAACGAAAGCCTCGCCCGCATAGCGCTTTTCAAACAGCTCTTGCAAATCGATATCGGCGCTGACCCTGGCATATAAAGTGGCATGAATGCCACGAATCAGCGGCAACAGGTGTGGCACAAAAGTGAAGCCCACGGGCTTGCCCGCGAAGGATTCCAGCCCCTGCTTGATTTCCGGCCAGTGGCGGTGACCACCGACGCCATACGCCTTGAAGTTGTCCGCTGCTTCGGCAAACAGAGTGGGGATTTCAGCCTTGCGCCCGGCGCCCGAGACACCCGACTTGGCATCCGCCACCAGAAAACCCACATCGACCGCGCCGGATTCCAGCAAAGGCAAAAAGCCCAGCTGCACCGCCGTGGGATAGCAACCGGGATTGGCGATCAAGCGCGCGCCTTTAATCGCCGCACGGTTGATCTCCGGCAAACCATATACTGCTTCAGCCACCAGATCGGGGCAGGCGTGCTCCATCTTGTACCAGTGCTCCCACACCGCGATGTCCTTGATCCGGAAATCGGCTGCCAGATCAATCACCTTGACGCCCGCGTCGAGCAACGCGCGCGTCTGCTGCATCGCCACACCGTTAGGCGTCGCAAAAAACACCACATCGCAGCTTTCCAGCCCGGCTTCTTCCGGAGTGGAAAACGCCAGCTTTACGCACCCGCGCAGATTGGGGAACATCTCGGCCACCGGCATCCCCGCTTCCTTGCGCGAGGTAATCGCCTTCAACTCAACCTGCGGATGACGCGCCAGCAGACGCAGCAACTCGACCCCGGTGTAACCCGTGCCGCCAACAATACCGACTTTAATCATGCTCAGTTTCCCCGGAAAGAATGGACACTATTGTAAAACACGCCCTGTGACACCCATAAAAAAAGCCGCCCAAAATCGGACGGCTTTCTTGTGCAGCACAAATGGCTGCTCCAATTACGATTAGCGCTTGGAGAACTGCTTCCGGCGACGTGCCTTGTGGACACCGACTTTTTTACGTTCGACTTCACGGGCATCACGTGTTACCAGACCTGCGACCTTGAGCGTGGGCTTCATCTCGGGCGAAAACTCGATCAGCGCACGAGTAATGCCGTGACGCACTGCACCTGCCTGGCCCGACTCACCGCCGCCCGACACGTTGACCATGATGTCAAACGTGTTCAGGTTGTCGGTCAGCACCAGCGGCTGACGCACGATCATGCGGCCGGTTTCGCGGGAGAAGTACTCATCCACCGGCTTGTCGTTCACAACGATCTTGCCGCTGCCTGCTTTCATAAACACGCGCGCAACAGATGATTTGCGACGCCCCGTACCGTAGTTGTAAATACCGATCATGGTGTGGCCTTAAATTTGAGCGTTGATTTCCAGCGGCTTCGGCTGTTGCGCCTCGTGCGGATGATCCGCGCCCGCATAAATTTTCATTTTCTTGATCATGGCGTAGCCAAGCGGGCCTTTGGGCAGCATGCCCTTGACTGCTTTTTCCAGCGCACGACCGGGGAAACGCTCCTGCATCTTGCCAAAAGTCGTTTCGTAGATGCCGCCCGGGTAGCCGGAGTGGCGGTAGTATTTTTTGTCGAGTTCCTTGTTGCCGGTCACGCGCAACTTGCCCGCGTTGACGACCACAATGTAATCGCCCGTATCGACGTGCGGCGTAAACTCGGGCTTATGCTTGCCGCGCAAACGGCGGGCAATTTCAGAAGCCAGGCGGCCCAGCACTTTGTTATCAGCATCAACAACGAACCAGTCGCGTTGAACTTCATGGGTTTTAGCGGAAAAGGTTTTCATGACCCAACCTCTGCACAGAGGACTATCTTGGAAAGCCGGGTAGTGTACCCGCGCAGCCCAGGCAAAGTCAAACACTGCGTGTGAATTTCGTATCGACCGGCATACAATCCTCGCCATGACTGCCTGGCTAACCACAAATTTACTCGCTGCCGCCCTGTTGCCGCCGCTGTCACTGATATTGCTGCTGGCCGCAGGACTGTTCATTCACCGCCGACACCCCCGTCTAGCCATGTCGCTCATTTTGCTGGCCACCACCGCGCTCTACGCCATGTCCACCCCGTGGGTCAGTCACTTATTGCTCAAAACCCTGGAAATCAGCCGCCCCCTTGTTGCCGACGCGACAACAAAAGCGGACGCCATTGTCGTACTGGGCGGCGGCAGGCGCATCGGCTCTGCCGAATATGGCAGCGACACGCTAAACGGCATCAGCCTGGAGCGCCTGCGCTACGCCGCCCGCCTGTACCGCAGCAGCGGCCTGCCAATACTCGTCACCGGCGGCAAACCCGGCGGCGGCGCGCTCGCCGAGGGCCGCATCATGCAGCATATCCTGCAAAGCGAATATGGCATCCCCACCCGCTGGGTCGAAGACGCTGCGCTCACAAGCTGGGACAACGCCCATCTATCCGCACAACTGCTCAAGCCCAGCGGAGTTCAACGTGTTTTGCTGGTCACCCATGCCTGGCATTTACGGCGCACCGTCCCGCTATTCGAAGCCCAGGGCCTCAGCGTCATCCCGGCTGGAATACAGTTTTCCAGCACCCGCATCAACTCCATCCTGGATTGTCTGCCTACTCCCGCCGGGCTGCGCGACAGCACGTTTGCCCTGCACGAATGGCTCGGCATTCTGTGGTACAAACTCCGCTCAATTTTGCCTGAAGGAAGCCCATGAAAGCCCGTGTCAAACTCATCGAAGGTGTCAGCTTCGTCGGCCAGAGCGAATCCGGCCACAGCGTCGTCATGGACGGTCCACCCGAATCCGGCGGCCGCAATCTCGGCATCCGTCCGATGGAAATGCTGCTGCTTGGGCTGGGCGGCTGTTCAGCGTTCGACGTCGTGCATATCCTGCGCAAAGCGCGCCAACCCATCACCGACTGCGTGGCCGACCTGTCCGCCAGCCGCGCGGAGACCGACCCCAAGGTCTTCACCCAAATCCACGTTCATTTCACCGTCACCGGCCAATCGCTCGATCCCAAACGGGTCGAACAGGCGGTGCTGCTTTCCGCCGAAAAATACTGCTCCGCCAGCATCATGCTCGGCAAGGTGGCCGAGATCACGCACGACTTCGAAATCATCGAAGCCTGAGCGAACGCCTGCCAGACGGCATCCGCCCCTGACAGCAAGGCATAAAAAAACGGGCTCCCGAAGGAGCCCGTTTCACATTCCGCTTCAGGCCGGGCGAACCCGGCGCTGAATTAGAACGCGTGCTTCACACCCATGCTGAAGGTCGAGGGGTTGGAGCCCAGGTTGCCGACCGTCTGGTCGCTCGAACCGGCGCCTGCGCCCAGACCGTAGCCACCAACGTTGTCGTTGCTGGTCCGAGCATAGTAACCGTAAACAACCGTGCGCTTGGACAAGGAGTAGTCAGCGCCAGCGGTCCACTGATCGGCGCCGTCATTGCCGCCAGGCGCGTCGCTCTCTTGCGCAGCCATGTAGTCAGCCTTGAAAGCCCATGCGCCCATGTTGTAGGTGGCAAACAGGCCGTATGCATCGCGGTTATATGCAGCGACATCGCCACCGATTTGCTCATACAGGCCGGCCAGCTTGAAGCCGGCAACGTCGAAGCCGGCGACAATACGCCACATGTCCGAATTGGTACCAACGCCACCAACACCAGAACCAAAGCCGTTGTGGGTTTCATACGCTGCACCCAGCATCAGCGGGCCGTTGTTGTAAACGGCGTTGATGCTGTAGGCATCCGTGTTCTGGGAATCCAAAGAGGTCGTAGCGGACCAGTCAGCCACATAGGCAGCGGCCATGGTGAAACCGCTCCAGTTGGGGGACACATAAGCGACCGTGTTCTTGGTGCGCATATCGAATATATTAGCACCGGTCCTAACCGCGCCCAAAACGTTGCGCGAGTCAGCCAGGGTGTCGGCAAAGGGGTCGACCATGCGGCCCAGCAGCTTCATCGGGGTGTCGTGGTTGCCCGCCAACACGGTACCGAAGCCACCTTTCAAACCGACAAAGGTGTTGCGGGTAGCCAGGCTGCCCGACTGCTCGTCAGCGTTGAAGCCGGATTCGATCTGCCAGATGGCGGCCAGGCCGCCACCCAGATCTTCCGCGCCCTTGAAGCCGATACGGCTGGCGGTCGAAGTAACGTTGACGCTCGACTGCGTGCCGGGAACATCCTGGTCAACGTAGTTGACGGACATGTTCAGCACGCCGTACACGTCAACATTGCTGGTGGCAGCAAAAGCGGGGGCGGAAACGGCGCTGGCGATGGCCAGAGCGATCAGGGATTTTTTCATTGCTTTACTCCTAAGAAAGTAAAAATAAGAACCAATTATGGCTAAAGCTCTGCAGAGCTGTCCCACTTGGAAAAGTGCTGGTTGGACCCGGCCAATTATCCAGACTGCTGCCGGGTCGGCAAGCGAACTTGTTGTTTTTTCCGTTTATTGCCGGGAAAAGTGTTGTTTTGTTGCACGGAGGCAACAGCCTTTAGCCCGTGTGCCGGATCCCCATCGCTGAAGGCCAATGACTGCCGGCTCAGTTATTGCGTGTCGCCGCTCCGATCGATCCAAAGGGGAACAAGGACGCTGTACCACGTTGCCGATTATTCAAGCGATTCAAGCGCCGCCCACAAAAAAGGCGGCACATGGCCGCCCTTTTAGGTGCCGAGCGTATGCCCGACGGCCAGCCTGCCGATTATTTTTTCGGTGCGGCGGCGGCCGGAACCGGCGTGACGACCGCGATGGACAACGCCTCGGTGTAGCTGAGCACCACGTTATCGCCCTTGGTCACGTTCTCGAAACCCTTGACGCCTTCCTTCACGGGGAAGGTTGCCTCTTTACCCTTGGGACCTTTCAGGGTGACGGTGCGTGCCGTTTGATCAATCGCGGTCACCATACCGGTGACTTCCTTGCTGTTCGCGATGATGATGCCGGGCTTCCCACCTTTGGGCGCCCGCACCACGGCCTCTTTTTCCTGCATGCTCGGTGCCGCGCCCGACTTGTTCACGCTGATGGACATTTCTTCCGCATAGGTTGCCTCAACCTTGTCGCCCACTTTCACCTGGGGGAAGTTCACCATCTCCGGACCTGCCGTGTAAGTGTGGCTCTTGCCATTGTGGGCCTTGAGCGTAAAGGTACGCTTGGCGTGGTTAACCGCCGTAACCGTTGCGCCAGCGGGGATGGCATCGATTTCCACCTTGCTCGGCAGCGTCGTTTCGGCAGCGCTCATCGCAGCGGAAGATGCCAGGGACAGCATGGCTGCGCAAATAACGGAATACATTTTATTCATAACATCTCCAGGAATTAACTAAGGGGCAATAAAGGAACCCATTTCAAGCTCCCGCATAAATAACAAGTAAGCCGCACGCCTCGCGCCTCCGGGCAAGACCATGGACATACCAGGACCAATATAGCACCGCGCCAAACACCGTCACAAGCATGGGAGCGTGATCTGGCGGAGCGCCCGCTCAAACCCAGCGCCCGAATCCAGCCAGCCCGACGATCAGCCGCACCAGGCCATAAGCCAGCCACGACACCACGCGCTGCGGCCAGGGCCGGCGCTGCCAGTCGACCGGGTCGAGCGGGATGGATTGGGTGATGGCCTGTTGCAGGCGCTGCTCCAGGTCGCATGCAAAATTCGTGTCTTCAACCACGATATTGGCCTCTCGCGCCATCAACAAGCTGAACGGATCGATGTTGCTGGAACCCACTGTCGCCCAGTGGCCGTCGATCACGGCTACTTTGGCGTGCAGTTCGCTCGCTTGATATTCGTGAATCTCAACGCCCGCAGCCAGCAGATCGCGATACAGGACGCGGGCAGCAGTTTGATAGAAAGGGTGGTCGCTTGGCCCCTGCACCAGCAACTGCACCCGCACGCCGCGTACGGCAGCTTTTTTCAGCAAGTTTCTAAAGCGATGGCCGGGCAGAAAATAGGCGCTGGCCACGATGATCTCCTTGCGCGCCAGCGCCAGCGCGGCAAGATACACCCGCTCGATTTCACGGCGATGAGCAAAGTTATCGCGCACCACAAAAGCGGCACGCACATGACCATCAGTCGGCCAGGACGGCTCGACCCACCGCAGCGGCTCACCTGTCCGCAACTGCGTCAACGCCACCAACCGCCACAAGTGGCGCAGGCTGGGGTGAATGCGGGCAAGCAACGGCCCCTGCACCTCGACGCTGAAATCGAGTCGCGGCTGAGCGAAGCGTACCGGCTCGAAGTCATCCATGAGATTCATCCCGCCGATAAACGCGATGCGCGCATCAATCACCACCAGCTTGCGATGCAGCCGTCGCAGATTGTGAGGATTGGAAAGCCAGCCACTTACGATCGGGCGGTAGATCAGCACGCTAGCACCTGCCGCTTTGAGTGCATCGAGCCACGCGGCCGGCAGGGTACGCGACCCCACACCGTCGATTAGCAGTTGCACCCGCACCCCGCGCCGCGCCGCGTGTATCAACGCAGCGTGAACCAACTCGGCACTTTTGTCGGCGTTGAAAATATAGGTTTCGAGGCGGACTTCACGCTGTGCAGCGTCGATGGCAGTAATCAGCGCCGGAAAATACTCGGTCCCGCTTTGCAGCAGCCGCAGGTGGTTGCCGGAAACCAGCTCGACCCCACGGAAAAAAAACGGATGCCAGCGACGACGCGTGGCCATCAGACTGAGCGGAGTTGGGCAGTCAAGGCAGCATGGTCAGAAATACGGTGCCAGGCGTTACCGGTGTGAACGCGTGCGGACTGGATGCTGAAGCCCCGGATATAAATGCGGTCAAGCTGAAACATCGGCAGGAAGGAGGGATAACTGCGCGCCGCCCTGCCATGGTGGGTTTTGAACACCTCGTTGAGGCCCAGTTCGTCTTCAAAAAAATGCCCGGCACGTACCAGCCAGTCGTTAAAGTCGCCTGCCAGAATCAACGGCGCATCGTCCGGCACCATCGCGCGCACGCGGGCAGCGATCATTTCAAGCTGGCGTTTGCGGCCGCGTTCGGTCAGCCCCAGATGAACGTTGATGCAGTGCACCGGCACGTCCATGCCGGGGACTTCAATTTCGCAGTGCAACATGCCGCGGCTCTCGAACGAATGCGCCGAGATGTCTTCGTTTTCCCACGACAGGATTTTGTGGCGAGACAGGATGGCATTGCCATGGTGACCGGTGTCGTACACGCAATTCTTGCCGTAGGCGAAATCGGTATAGACGTGCCCTGCCAGAAACTCGTGCTGCGGCTTGACCGGCCAATGCTGAAAGCGGCTGGCGCGCCCGCTGTGGCCGCCTTGCACCTCTTGCAGGAACACGATGTCGGTTCCCAGTGCGCCCAGGCGGTCGCGCAGTTCATGCACGGTCAGCCGCTGGTTGAATTGCGACAGGCCTTTGTGCATGTTGTAGCTGGCGATGTGCAGCGATACGGTCATGGATTGATTATAGGTCGGGCAAGCGGCGAATCGCTGCTGCATTGCTGGGCGAAAAACACGCCTTGGCGGCCGCCTCTCGCGGCAGCCAGCGGTATTTCACATGCTCACCCGGCGCCAGCGCGACGGGCAAGGCACTGGGCAAAAGCAGACCAAACACATGTTCGGTGTTGTGCGTCACGCCCGGCGCGTAGCGATGACGCCAGCGTTCATAGATTTCGAAGCGGGTTTCGATACCCCAGTCGGTAAGCGCAAACTGGCTGGCGTCGAGACCGGTTTCCTCGCGCACTTCGCGGATCGCTGTTTGCGCCAGCGTTTCGCCGGCGTCCTGCGAGCCCGTGACTGACTGCCAGAACCCCGGCGCATCGGCGCGCTCCATCAACAGCACCTGGCCGTCCACCGTGTGGATGACGACCAGAACGGAAACCGGGGTTTTGTAGGTCACGCGATACGTGCGTGGAGCGTGTTGCCGCTGGCTTGTACGCCGAACAGGCGGTCGATGTTGGGGTGCTTGCCGGGGTTGAGCCGCGCGTCGTCGGTATGCTCAGCGTAAATGGCCAGACCTTCTGCAGCGGCGGCCGGAGTCATTCCGCCGTGCTTGTCTGCCAGATAGGCGTAGACACGAAACGATCCAGCCGTACCGGGCGCGTTGGCGATGACGGCGACTTCCGCGCCGCTGCCATCGGTCAGGATGAGCTGCTCGCCCGCAAACTCAGGCAGGGTTTTCAGGGTGTCGGCAAAACTCATTTTTCGGCCGGCGTCGGGTTGCGCAGCCGGATATGCAATTCGCGCAGTTGCTTGTCGTCCACCACATTCGGCGCATTGGTCATCAGGCAGCTGGCGCGCTGGGTTTTGGGGAAGGCGATGACGTCGCGGATCGATTCGGCACCGGTCATCAGGGTGACCAGCCGATCGAGTCCAAACGCCAGGCCGCCGTGCGGCGGCGCGCCGTATTGCAGCGCGTCGAGCAGGAAGCCGAATTTCTCGCGGCGTTCCTCTTCACCGATGTTGAGCGCGGCAAACACCTTGTCCTGTACATCCTGCTTGTGGATACGCACCGAGCCACCGCCGACTTCCCAGCCGTTCAGCACCATGTCGTAGGCTTTGGACAGCGCCGCGCCCGGATCGGTGGCGAGGTAATCTTCGTGGCCATCCTTCGGCGCGGTGAACGGATGGTGCAGCGCATCCCAACGGTTTTCGCCTTCGTTGAATTCGAACATGGGGAAATCGACCACCCACAGCGGCGCCCAGGCTCGGCCATCGAGGTGGCCTTTTTCGTGGCCGATTTTCAGGCGCAGCGCGCCGAGGGCATCGTTGACGATCTTGGCCTTGTCGGCGCCGAAAAAAATCAGGTCGCCGTTCGCCGCGCCGGTGCGCTCCATCACCGCGCGCAGCGAGGCCTCGGAGAGGTTCTTGACGATGGGCGATTGCAGGCCGGTTTCGTTCATCTGCGTCACGTCGTTGACCTTGATGTAGGCCAGGCCTTTGGCACCGTAGATCTTGACGAACTCGGTGTAGCCGTCGATCTCGCCGCGGCTGAGCGCCGCGCCGCCGGGAATGCGCAATGCGGCCACGCGGCCTTTCGGGTCGTTGGCCGAACCGGAGAACACCTTGAACGCGACGTCTTTCATGGCGTCGGTCACTTCGGTGATTTCCAGCGTCACCCGCATGTCGGGCTTGTCGGAACCGTAGCGGTTCATCGCCTCGTGGTAGGTCATGCGCGGGAATGCGGCGGGCAGCTCGATGCTCTGTGCTTTCAGCATCATGTCGCG
>JAAPAA010000217.1 GCA_012274165.1 Thiobacillaceae bacterium | reverse complement strand
GTTTGATCACGTGTTGCTTGACCGGGTCGGGTGTGGGCGCCGGATCGATTTCCACCGCACGGGCTTCGCGCGCGTTGCGGCAGGGCAGGTTGGAATAGGTGACCTGGCCATGCGCATCGATGCATTTGTTAAGCGTGGCGGCCTGCACACTGGTCGCTAGTACCAGTGCCACACCGCCCATCAGGATCGCGCTTCGCATGCTTAGTGATCGCTCGAATATCGGTCGTCCTCGCGCGCCATTTTTTGCTAGAACTCGGATTCCGGGTTTTGCTCGGCCAGGGCGCGGCGGCGTGCCACACGTTTTTCGTAAGCACCCGGATGCTGTTTGACGAACTCTTCGCCGAACAGGGCGTGGCGCAAAAAATTCAGGCCGAAGTCGAGCAGGACTTCGTCGTCGGCGATCAGTGTCGCCATGATTTCGACCGGGATATCGTAGGTGTCGTTGAAGCTCGGGCTCATGACAAAGGCACGGAAGCGATCCATGTCGTAGCTCGCCATGAAGAACAGCTGGTTCGACACCGGCGAAGGCTTGCCGATGGTGGGGCCGGCCGATTTGCGCTTGACCACCAGTTGACGCCAGGCATGCGCCTTTTCGTCGTATTCGACTACGCCCTGTTCGGCGCGGTATTGCTCGATGGTCTGGGTCTTGTCTTCAAAATGGCCGAGGCAGTGTGATTCCTTCACCAGGGCATAGGCGCTGCGATCGACGTATTCGTCTGAGCGGCGCATGGTCAACAACGCAACCGGATAGTAACGACAGGCGGTGGGACGGTCTTCGTAGACGCCGCAGCCTTCGGGGGTCATGAACTGGCACGCGGTGCCGCCTTCGACCGGGTTCAGCTTGATACCGGGCATGCCTTCCTTGTCCATTTCGAACGGGATCGAGTACTGCTTGAGGAAGTCACCCGATGACATGTCCAGGCGCTTTTTCAGGCGCAGCACGTCGTAGGGAGTGAGGGGTATATCGATGTTGCTGCAGCAGGCGTTCCAGCATTTGACGTTGCGGTGGCAACGGAATTGCAGCGTCGCGTTTTCTGCCAGCATGATGGGTTTGACCGGGCTGCCCGCGAAGGGGGAGTCGTCGATCAGGTCTTTGAATTCATTTTCGTTCATTTCAGCCTTCTTTCGGGGGTCAACCCCATTACTCAACACACACACGAAAACGCAAGGTTACGCGCTTTCGACTGGATGCTAAACCTTGTCAGCCATGCTGTTTTGCAGGCAGGAAAAAAAACGGACACCCGAAGGTGCCCGTCTTCGTACCTTAGGCGCGGATTAGTGCGCAGCGGGCTTGAACAGCTTGGACTTGTCGACCAGATCCACGTGGGCACGCTTGAAGCAGTTCCACTGTTTGGAGTTCTTGTCGTAGACCGAGTTCACAAAGCAATGCCAGTTTTCTTCATCGACAAAGTTCTTGTCCATGCGGTAGTAGAAGCCGGGGTAACGGCTTTCCTGACGGAACTGGATGTGCTTCATGTGGGCTTCCGCCGTCAGGATACGGTGGTAGTTTTCCCAGGCGCGCAGCAGTTCGTGCAGGTCTTTTGCACGCATCTTCTCGGCGTCTTCCTTCAGCATGTTCAGCTTGTCTTCAGCCACGCCCAGCATGTTGGCATTGGTCGTGTAGTAGGTCGCGACACCCGCAACATACTCGTCCATGATCTTCTGCAGGCGGAACTGCAGCATCTTGGGCGTGATGTAGTTGGGGTTGACGTCGATCGCGGTGGTGTAGTCCTTGTGCTCAAGGAAGGTACGCACCGGCTTGTAGATGTCTTCCACCAGTTGCTCGACGGAGGTGTCGAGTTCGGGTTTCATGTCCTTGTTGTCGATGCAGTACTTGACCATGGACTTGGCGCACATGCGGCCTTCCGCGTGTGAGCCGGAGGAGAACTTGTGGCCGGACGCGCCCACGCCGTCGCCGGCGGTGAACAGACCCTTGACCGTGGTCATCGAGCGGTAGCCCCAGTTCCAGCCCTTGGGCAGGTGAGCCGGGATCTTGTCTGCGTCGGCGTGGTCTTCGGAGGTCGGTGCGCCGATATCGGTCGGACCCGACACCCAGATGCCGCAGCAGCCGGAGTGTGAACCGAGCAGGTAGGGCTCGGTCGGCATCAGTTCGGAGTTTTTCTTCTCCGGCTCGATGTTTTCCCCGACCCAGATGCCACACTGGCCGACGCACATGTCGAGAAAGTCTTCCCAGGCTTCGGCTTCCAGGTGCTTCACTTCGCGCGGGGTCAGCGTTTCACGCAGTTTTGCCAAGGCGGTCACGGTGTCCATGTAAATGGGGCCGCGGCCTTCCTTCATTTCCTTCAGCATCAGGTGGTTACGCAGACACGATGCGGGAACGGCTGCCTGCCCGTAGGGGGGGTAGTCGTTCAGCAGTTCCTTGTTTTTCACCATGTAGACTTCGCCGTAGGCGTTGACAGCCTGGGCCTTGAACAGCAGGAACCAGGCGCCAACCGGGCCGTAACCGTCCTTGAAGCGGGCGGGAACGAAGCGGTTTTCCATCATGGTCAGCTCGGCGCCAGCTTCGGCAGCCATCGCATAGGTCGAACCTGCGTTCCACACCGGATACCAGGCACGGCCGGTACCTTCACCCACCGAACGCGGACGGAAGATGTTCACGCAACCGCCAGCAGCCAGCAGAATGGCCTTGGCCTTGTACACCACGACTTTATGGTCGCGGGTCGAGAAGCCGACGGCACCGGCGATGCGGTTGGGGTCGTTCTTGTCGTTGACCAGCTTGACGATGAAGATGCGCTCTTCGATGCGGTCCATGCCGAGCGCTTTTTTGGTGGCTTCAGCAACGATCCATTTGTAGGATTCGCCGTTGATCATGATCTGCCATTTGCCGGAACGTACGGGCTTGCCGCCGTCCTTCAGTGCGGGCAGACCCTGGGCGCCGTCATGACGCTCGCCGTTTTCGTCGGTTTTCCAGATCGGCAGACCCCATTCTTCGAACAGGTGCACGGAATCATCCACGTTGCGGCCCAGGTCATAGGCCAGGTCGTCGCGGGTGATACCCATCAGGTCGTTGGAGACCATGCGGGCGTAGTCGGCGGGATCCTGCTCGGAGCCGATGTAGGTGTTGATTGCGGACAGGCCCTGCGCGACGGCGCCGGAGCGGTCCATTGCAGCCTTGTCGACCAGCTTGATTTTCAGGTCAATGCCCATCTCTGCCTTGGCAGCATCTGCCCAGCGCATGACTTCGTAACCAGCGCCGCAGCATGCCATGCCACCGCCGATCAGGAGGATGTCTACTTCCTCCTGGACTACTTCGGGATTACCAAATTCTCCAGCCATTTTGTTTACCTCTCTAAATTACTTGCGGATCAGTTCAGCAGGATTGCCAGCACGGTAACCACCCATCATGTCGCGGGTGAACGAACCGGTGGTCTCGATCTCGGCCATCTTGGGCATGGGCTTGCCGCCGTAGCAGTCGATGGAACCTTCGGGCGTGGTGCGGATCGGGAATTTGAAACGCTTCAGCACGCCATTGCGGAACTTGATCGTCCACATGATGGAGTCGGAACCACGCAGCGGCTGCACCATGCCGCCCAGCGGCACGACGTCAGCGTAGTGGCGACATTCGATCGCCTGCTGCGGGCAAATTTTCACGCAGGAATAACATTCCCAGCATTGCTCGGGTTCCTGGTTGAACGCGCGCATGGCGTGGCCGGTTTCCGAACCGTCCTTGTCCAGTTTCATCAGGTCGTGCGGGCAGATGTACATGCAAGCGGTCTTATCCTGACCTTTGCAGCCATCGCACTTATCGGTACGAACATAGGTTGGCATTACAGTCTCCTAAAGTTAGCTAACAATCCGCGTACGTCGCGGTCCGATTAGAACTGAACCCGTCCTTGGCCGGGGCGTATCGCGAATCCGCTTCCGTCAGGGTCGTGTCCTAAAAGCTTCATTTGGCCGAATGGCCTTTCAACTCAACCTTGACGTTCTGCTCGGCGGTCAGGCCGGCGTAGTACTTCTGCAGCACGGCGGCGACTTCCGGGCGGCTGAACTCGACCGGCAGGGCTTGACCTTCCGAGAGCATCGAACGCACTTTGGTGCCGGACAGCAGGATGCGGTCTTCCTTGCCGTGCGGGCAGGTGCGCTGCGAGGCCATGCCGCCGCACTTGTTGCACCAGAACGTCCAGTCGATGTTCATGTTGGTGGTTTCGAGCGAGCCAGCGGGGATTTCGTCGAAAATCTTCTGTGCGTCGAACGGGCCGTAGTAGTCACCCACGCCAGCGTGGTCACGCCCAACGATCAGGTGCGAGCAGCCATAGTTCTGGCGGAACAGCGCGTGCAGCAGGGCCTCACGCGGGCCGGCATAACGCATGTCCAGCGGGTAGCCTGCCTGGATCACGGTGTTGGGCGCGAAGTAGTTCTCGACCAGGGTGCTGATGGCTTCGGAACGCACTTCGGCGGGGATATCGCCCGGCTTCAGCGCGCCCAGCAGCGAATGAATCAGCACGCCGTCCATGGTTTCGATGGCGATCTTGGCCAGGTATTCGTGCGAGCGATGCATCGGGTTGCGCGTCTGGAATGCGGCGACGCGGCTCCAGCCGGCTTTCTCGAAAGCGGCGCGCGTTTCGGCGGGGGTCATGAACTGGTCGCCGTACTCTTCCTTGAATCCGCCAGTGGACAGCACCTTGACCGGGCCGGCCAGATTGATTGCGCCTTGTTCCATCACCATCTTCACGCCGGGATGTTCGAGGTCGGTGGTCTTGTAAACCTGCATGCACTCGTGCGCCTTGTCGATGGCGTATTTTTCGGTGATTTTCATGGTGCCCATGATTTCACCGGATTCACCGTTAACCAGCGCGACATTGGCGCCCACCGCAATGCTTTGGCCGGTCACTTCGTCGGTGGAAAGGGTGACCGGAATCGGCCAGAACAGGCCGTTGGCCATTTTGTAGCCGTCGCACACGCCTTGCCAGTCGGCGTGGGTCATGAAGCCGTCCAGCGGGGTGAAACCACCGATGCCCAGCATGATGAGATCGCCGGTTTCACGCGAGGTCATCTTGATTTTGGGGAGCGAGGCAGCGCGAGTTTTTTCGGCAGCGAGGGCATCTCCGGTCAGCAGCAGGGGTATGAGTTCTCCGCCGCCGTGGGGGCGTACCAGTTTGGACATGCTGTCTCCTCAGACTTGATGGGGGTATTAGAGTCCGGGGAGAATAGCACCGTGACTGGCGCGTGAATAATGCTTTATTTTTATAAAAGGATAAGCCGGGTTGATATTGAAGGATGCCAATAAAAAAGCCCGGAAAATCCGGGCTTTTTTATTAAAAACATCATGTTATGCGTCGAAAAACGCAGGCATGTCGGTTTGTTCGGTTTTGATGACATCAACCCAGGCCGGTTTGGTGTCGCCACCCGCTGCGGCCAGTTTTTTGGTCTCGTCGTAAAGCATTTTCCAGCGGTTGTAGAGACAGTCGCTGACTTTGCGCATGCCTGAATCAAAATAGGAATTGTGCAGATCACCGATGGTGCGGGTGAAGGATTCCATTTGTTCGAGCAGGTTGTGCGGATAGCCGTGGCGGTTGGGATCGGCGTATTTCACCATTTCGCGCTTGACTGCCCGCGTGAAGACTTTTTGGCCTTCGGTGAGGTCGCTCTCGGCGCGGGGCGCGCCGCCGTAATTCATGACTTCGTGAATGAAGCCATTCAGGCGTTCACCGAAATCGAAGTGGGTGTAGTCTACGTTTTGCATAAATCCTCCGTTGTTTCAGATGCTGCGGGTAAGGCTGGATTTGACTCCGGCGCTTATCCTACGCCGCATCAGGCGACTGTCCAGTCAGGGCTGCAAGCTTATTGGCTAAGCCCTTGAATCCAGCGGGAATAAATTTTGTCGGCCAGCAGGTGGAGGCGGCTTGTACGGCCGGGCATGTCCGCTTGAATTGCATCGGGCGACTGTACGCCTGGACTGTCGCTGGCGGCGATTTCAGCTGCGCCGTGGTCGCACCAGCTGGCGATGAGTTCGGGCGTCATCTCGATATGGCACTGCATCGCGAGATGGCGGTCGTTCAGCACGTAAGCCTGATTGGTGCAGTACGCGCTTTCGAGAATGCGACGCGCGCCTGCCGGCAGGCTGAAGGTTTCGCCGTGCCAGTGAAACGCCAGCATCGGCTGTGCGGCTTCGCCCAGCCAGGGGTGCGCCGCGTCGGTATCGGTAATGCGGACATCGCCCCAGCCGATTTCCTTGAGCGGGTTCTTGCCCACCGTGCCGCCGAGGGCCTTCGACATGAGTTGTCCGCCCAAACAATGACCGATCACAGGCACATCGGCCGCGACGGCCTGACGAATCAAGGCCAGCAGCGGCGGGATCCAGGGCAGATCGTCATTCACGCTCATCGGCCCCCCCATCAAGCAGAGCCCGGAAATGCCGCTAAGGTTCTCGGGTACGGTGTCCCCTGCGTCGATACGTACCATCTGCCACGGGATGCCGTGGCGATCCAGAAACGTGGTGAAATACCCCGGCCCCTCGGTGGGGGAATGACGAAAGATCAGAACAGGATGCATGATGGCGATTGAGAAAAAGTTAACCCTGATTTACCCGCAAGGGGTAGGCCGTGGTTGTAAAGCCGCTAAAGCGGCAACAACCACGCTCATCTTAGCCGCAGTTTGGCTCGCCAGTTCAGCGGCGTGGGCGGGTAGCGTGTCGGTGATGGGCTTGTTCAAGGACAAGGCCATTGTCAGCATCGATGGTGGCAAGCCACGTACGCTCAGTGCCGGGCAAACCGTGCAGGGCGTGAAACTGATCGCCGCCGACTCCTCTAGCGCCAACATAGAAGTCGATGGCAAACGGCGCACCCTCGGCATGGGGCAATCGTTCGCGGGCGGTACACCAACTGGCACGCGCCAAGTGGTTTCGCTCACGGCCGATGCGCGGGGCCATTTTGCAGCGATGGGTTCACTCAATGGTTTTCCCGTCACTTTTCTGGTCGATACCGGTGCCACTAGCATCGCCATCAGTGCAAGCGAAGCCGGCCGCATGGGGCTTGATTACCGCGCCGGACAAGCTACTGGCGTGAGTACGGCCGCCGGCGTCGTGCCGGCCTGGCACGTCAAGTTCAATACCGTCAAAGTAGGTGGAATCGTTCTCAACCAGGTTGACGGCATGGTGGTGGAAACCGGCCTTGATGTGCCGCTGTTGGGGATGAGTTTTTTGAACCGGATGGAGATGCGACGCGATGGGCAGACGATGACGTTGACGCAGCGGTATTGATTTCTGCGCACCCGGAAACAACAAAGGCCTGCAATCGCAGGCCTTTGTTGTTTCGGCTCCGAAGAATTTACTGCTTCGTTTTGTCGCGCTCAATCAGCGCATACGCACTGTGATTGTGAATCGACTCGAAATTCTCGGCCTCCACTACATATGCGTCAATCAGTGGTTCGTTGTTCATCGCCGCTGCCACATCGCGCACAATGTCTTCGACGAACTTGGGGTTGTCGTAGGCGCGTTCGGTGACATATTTTTCGTCCGGACGCTTCAGCAGGCCGAAGAGTTCGCATGAGGCCTGGTCTTCGACTTTGCGAACCAGGTCTTCAATCCATAGAAAACCGTTGGTTTTCGCGGTGACGGTGACGTGTGAACGCTGGTTGTGCGCACCGTAGTCGGAGATTTTCTTCGAGCACGGACACAGGCTGGTTACCGGAACCAGAACCTTGGTGGTGTGGGTGAATTTGCCGTTCTCGATCGAGCCAATGAAGGTGACTTCGTAATCGAGCAGGCTTTGCACACCGGAAATGGGCGCGGCCTTGTTGACGAAGTAGGGGAAGCTCATTTCGATGTAGCCCGATTCGGCTTCCAGGCGCTCAACCATCTGACGCAGCATGCCTTCGAAGTTCTCGACCGAGATCTCGCGCTCGCGCGTGTTGAGAATTTCGATGAAACGCGACATGTGGGTGCCCTTGAAGTTATGCGGCAGGTACACATACATGTTGAAGTTGGCGATAGTGTGCTGGACGCCGCCAGTCTTGTCCGCGACCCGAACCGGGTGGCGAATGCTTTTTATGCCGACCTTGTCGATGGCGATTTGCCGGGTATCAGCTGTACTTTGCACGTCCGGCATGCAGGTGGTGTCGCAAATGTCGTTCATGACCATTCCTTGGATAGGGGTTCGGCTTGGCCGGGTCCAATTGCTGACCCGGTACAGTTTAGACTAAGTCTACACTGCGATAATAGTTGAGTAAACTACTCGGGTAATAGGGTTATCCGCTGGCGGATGGCACGTTCAATCCCGGCCGGATCGAGTCCACACTCAGCCAGCATGGCGGAGACGTCGCCGTGTTCAATAAAACGATCGGGCAATCCCAGGTGGAGGATGGGTACCTGAATGCCGAGTTCGGCCAGCGCTTCGGCTACTCCCGCACCCGCGCCGCCTGCCACGGCGTTTTCTTCCAGCGTCACCAGCAGCCGGTGGGTTTGCGCCAGCTCGCGCAGCAAATCTACATCCAGCGGCTTCACAAAGCGCATGTCGGCGACGCTGGCGTCGAGCGCTCCGGCTGCCGCCAGCGCGGGCGCGACCAGGCTGCCGAAGGCGATCAGCGCGACCTCGCGGCCGCTGCGGCGCAACACACCCTTGCCGATTTCAAGCGGGTCGAGGCCGGGCTCGATGGCGGCGCCGCTGCCGCTGCCGCGCGGATAGCGCACCGCTGACGGGCCGTTGTGCAAGAACGCCGTGCTGAGCAGGCGGCGGCATTCGTTTTCGTCAGACGGCGCGGCGATCAGCATATTGGGGATGCAGCGGAGAAAACTCAGATCAAAGCTGCCGGCGTGTGTTGGGCCGTCGGCGCCGACCAGGCCGGCGCGGTCGATCGCCAGCATGACTGGCAGATTTTGCAGGGCGATATCGTGGATGAGCTGGTCATACGCGCGCTGCAAAAAGGTCGAGTAAATCGCGACCACCGGTTTGACGCCTTCGCACGCCAGCCCGGCAGCGAAGGTCAGCGCGTGCTGTTCGGCAATGCCGACGTCGAAATAACGCTTGGGATAATCCTGCGAAAAACGCACCATCCCCGAGCCTTCGCGCATCGCCGGGGTAATGCCGACCAGTCGTGCGTCGGCCGCCGCCATGTCGCACAGCCAGTCGCCGAAAACTTGTGTGTAGGTGGGCTTGGCGCCAGTTTTTTCGGTGATGCCTGCCGCCGGGTCGAAGCGCGATACGCCGTGATACTGGCAGGGATTGGCTTCGGCGGGCGCGTAGCCTTTGCCTTTGCGGGTGACGACGTGCAGGAACTGCGGGCCGCTGAGCTGCTTGATGTTGGAAAGCGTATCCAGCAGCACGTTGAGGTCGTGGCCGTCGATCGGGCCGATGTAGTTGAAGCCGAATTCCTCGAACAGCGTGCCGGGCGTCACCATGCCTTTCATGTGTTCTTCGGCTCGCTTGGCGAGTTCGCGGATCGGCGGCGCAACCGACAGGACTTTTTCGCCGGCGCGGCGGGCGGCGGCGTAAAACTTGCCCGACATCAGACGAGCCAGGTAATTGTTGAGCGCGCCGACGTTGGGCGAAATCGACATGTCATTGTCATTCAGCACCACCAGCAGGGGCAGGTCAGTGGCGCCAGCGTTGTTCAGCGCTTCGAACGCCATGCCTGCCGTCATGGCGCCATCGCCGATTACCGCGACCGCGCGCTGACTGGAGCCGGTCTGGCGAAACGCCTCGGCCATGCCGAGCGCAGCCGAGATTGAGGTACTGGAATGACCGACGCCGAATGCGTCGTGTTCGCTCTCGGCGCGGCGCGGGAAACCGGCGATGCCGCCCGGCTGCCGCAGCCCGGCCATGGCAGCGCGGCGGCCGCTGAGAATCTTATGGGTGTAGCTCTGGTGGCCGACATCCCAGACGATGCGGTCGCCCGGCGTGTCGAATACGTAATTGAGGGCCAGCGTCAGTTCCACCGCACCCAGGTTGGAGGCCAGGTGGCCACCGGTTTGCGCGACCGATTCGACCAGAAACGCGCGGATTTCCTGCGCCAGTTTCGGCAGGTCGGCGGGCGGCAAGGCGCGCAGGTCGGCCGGCGAATTCACGGTGTCGAGCAAAGGTCCCGTCATTTAGAAGGCGCGCTCCACGACAAAATCCGCCAGCTGGCGCAGGCGGTCGGCCGCTGCGCCGGCCTGCGCCAGCGTGGCGTGCGCGTCGGCGCGCAGTTCCTGCGCTAGTTCGCGTGCGCGCGCCACGCCGAGCAGGCTGACGTAAGTCGGCTTGTTGTTGGCGGCATCCTTGCCTGCGGTTTTGCCCAGCGTGGCGCTCGAGGCTTCGGCATCGAGTACGTCGTCGACCACCTGGAAGGCGAGCCCGATGCATTTGGCGTAGTGGTCGAGCGCGCCGCCCGTGGCTTCGGACAGCGATCCGCACTGTGCGCCCAGCAGCACCGAGGCGCGGATCAGCGCACCGGTTTTGTGGATGTGCATGAATTCGAGCTCGGTCAGGTCGAGCGGTTTACCCACGCTGGCCAGATCAATCGCCTGGCCGCCCGCCATGCCGCGCGAGCCTGCTGCTTGCGCCAGCAGTTTCACCATATTCAATTGGGTGCCCGCGTCGGCTGCGAGCGGCTGCGCGGCGAGGATGTCGAACGCCAGGCTTTGCAGCGCGTCGCCCACCAGCAGCGCGGTGGCTTCGTCAAACTCAACATGCACGGTGGGCTTGCCGCGCCGCAAGGTGTCGTTGTCCATCGCCGGCATGTCGTCATGCACCAGCGAATACGCGTGGATCAATTCGACGGCAGCAGCTGCGTGTTGCACCTGTTCAATGTTGGCGCCGGTGACTTCGCCCGCAGCAAACGCCAGCAGGGGACGCACCCGTTTGCCGCCGTCCAGCACGGCATAACGCATCGCTTCGTGCAGGCGCGTGGGGGCAATGTGGGCAGGCGGAAGATGTTCGGCCAGCACGCGTTCGATACGTGTCTGACAAGCCAGGGTCCAGACGGCAAAATCAGTCATCGGTGTTTTCGGTTTTGAAGGCCTGCTCGGCCTTGAAATTCAACAGGGTGCCGTTTTCCATGATCTTGACCTGCTGCTCGGCATCGGTCAGTTGCTGGCGGCAAAACTGCAATAACTCGGCACCACGCTTGTAAGCAGCCAGCGAGGCATCCAGCGGCAGGTGGCCGGATTCCATTTCAGCGACAATGGCTTCAAGCTCGGCCAGTGCGGATTCGTAGTCTTTTGGAGCGGCGGCGCGGGATTTGGCCATGAAATCGAACCCGGGCAGAAACAAAGCCCGATACTTTAACCGAGATTACCGTTGGGGCGGGATTCCCTCGGGGCAGAATCAACCCGGACTCGCCAAAATCATCCGCTGCAGGCGCTGGCACAGGGTATCGATGATGCGGCGCGACAGCGGGGCGGAATGGTTCATCAGCTCTTCCAGCATCTGTGGTGGCAGGGCCAGCACGGTGATATCGGTCTGGGCGACGATTGAGGCGGTGCGCACTTCGTTCAGCAAATAAGCCATTTCGCCGAACAGCTGGCCTTCGATGAGTGTGCCGATCTGGCGTTGACCATCGTCGGTGCGTTTGTAGACCGTGGCGCGGCCCGCATGGAGAAAGTAAGAGATGCGGCTATCGCTGCCTTCTTCAATCAGGGTATGGCCGGCAGGATGGACTTCACCATATTTCTCCAGCAGGCGATGGGTATCGGCGAAGACGTAGGCTTCGAGTTTGCTTGCGCCAATGCTGCTGCCGCCGAGAAACAGCTTTTCCAGCGCGGTGATATCCACCTTGCCGTAGGCGTACAGCGCCTGCGCCCATAAATAGAGCAGCAGAAAAGCGGAATACGCCCCCATCAGCACGAACACCACGCTGCCCGGCGCGCCGTACAGGCTGCGTAAATTTTCCAGGTTGAAAAATGTACCGAATAGCGAGAACAGCACGCCCAGGCTGAGCGTGGCGGCCAGGGCGAACGCGGCCGCGACCCGCGCAGACGGATTCTGGCGCGGCAGCCGCCAGTAGGCAGCGAACAGCAGCGACCACACCATGGCAAGGCCGAACATTGAATTGAGCGCCTGCAGCATTTGCGCATTGCCGCTGCCGATGAAATTGTTATGCGCCAGAAAACTCAGGGTCACTTGTGCCAGCATGGCCAGGCCCATCAGCAGAAACAGCAGAGGCAGAATGATCAGGGGCAACACCCAGGACAACACCAGATTGCGTTTGTTCGGGTTGGGGAAGATGACCCTGAACGCGCCTTGTACCGCGTTGACCAGCCCACGCGACGACAGCACCAGGGTGAGTAGGCCGATGCCGCCCACTGTCAATTGGGCCTGGCGCGGGATAAAGCCAAGTGCAGTCAGGTTGTCCAGCCGTAGCTGGTCGTAGAGCGCGGCCATCAGGATGGCGGCAGGCACCGAGTTCTCGGCAATGTGGCCCAGCAGTTGCAGGGCGTAGCTCAGCAACAGCAGCAGCGGGGTGGCGGATAGCAGGAAGTAAAACGCCGCGGCAGCGGCGTGATTTTGCAAACCGTTTTGGTTGAACAGGCGCGCGGTGGTGTGCGCCAGCTGGAGCGGCCAGCTCAGCTGGCTACGCAGGAAGGACAGGACGGGCGTGCGCATAGACGCTAGGCTACCCGCGCCGGACGCGCTAGGCCAGCGCGGCGGCGATGCGGCTGATCGCTTTTTCCAGATTGGCCTGCGAGGTGGCGAACGACAACCGGATATAGCCTTCGGCGCCGAAGGCCGAACCGGGGACGACGGCAACGTCGGCGGACTCCAGCAGGTATTCGGAGAAGGCGATGTCGGTCGGCGCGTCGATGATGTCGCGCGCCAGCAGGCTCATGATCGCCGGACGCACGTCGGGGAACGCGTAGAAGGCGCCGCCGCTGTCGACGCACTTGAAGCCGGGAAGGGCATTCAGCGCATCGACGATATAACGATGGCGTGTTTTGAACGCGTCGAGCATCGGCGTGATACAGCCCTGATCGCCGTTCAATGCGGCTTCGGCGGCCACCTGCGAAATCGACGTAGGGTTGGAGGTGGACTGCGACTGCACGTTGGTCATCGCGCGCAGGATGGCCTCCGGACCCGCCGCATAACCGATGCGCCAGCCGGTCATCGAATAGGCTTTCGACACGCCGTTCAGCACCAGCGTGCGGTCGTAGAGGTCGGGGCAGACATTGAGAATGTTGACGAACGGTGCGCCATCGAGCCGGATGTGCTCGTACATGTCGTCGGAGGCGACCAACAC
>JAAPAA010000216.1 GCA_012274165.1 Thiobacillaceae bacterium | reverse complement strand
CTCCTGGGCGCCGCGCGAAGGCCCGTTTCATGGCTGGCTGATCTCGCACGGCGAGGCAATCTCCATCCCCGACTATTTGAGCGTGCGCGAAAACGGCAAGCTGCTCTACCGGCCGACCTGCCACTACGCCTACCACCCATGCGACGACGCTGTGCTGTCGCTGCAGGAATTCGCCGGCAACGGCTGGCGCTTTCCGCCGCGCCAGCGCCTGCTGCGCGACGAGATCGACGCCGGCTTCGATGAACTGGGCGTGCTGCTGATGGGACACGCGAAAGGGGCCTACTGGTACGGCTCGCAGCTTGGCATCGACGAAACGCGCAAGCTGTGCCCGCACAATAACGCCACCAGCCTGCAGGTGAATGCTCCCTACATGGCGGCCATCGTCTGGGCGCTGCAGCATCCCGCAGCAGGAATCGTCGAACCGGACGAACTCGATTACCAGGCACTGCTCGGCATATCCCGGCCGTACCTCGGAAAATTGGTCGGCGTGTACACCGACTGGACCCCGCTCGCCGGCCGCGGCAAGCTGTATCCGGAGGACATCGATTCCTCCGACCCGTGGCAGTTCCGCAATTTCCGCGTGAACTGACCGGCCGGCGCACTCGCGCAGTAGCGCGAATCCATAAACCGGCAGCGCCGGTCGAGCGGACGCCGGTTCACCCCGGCCATGCTCTTTCGCGGTGGGGCTTGATGTACGTCAAATCGACCTCGCTGCACTCGTTTAACATGCCCGCAATAACAGAGTTTCACCTATATCGACGGGTCATCGTGGACGTCGGGGAGCGAGGACATCCAGACCAAACACAGGGGCGTTGTTGCGGCCGGCGGAATGCCGACCTCGGTTGGCATTTCGCCATTATCGAGGTGACGCGTTCCACAGAATTACGCGTATAAGCGCGATTCGAACGGCACAAGGCGACGCTCACCAGCGCCTGCGAATCGCCGCAAGCAGTGGCGTTGTCGTGCTCGAAGCGGACGGGAATGACGTTTATCTAACCGGGGAATCGAAGGCCATGCGTGTTCCAAAGCTTGCGATCTGGGTAATGGCGGGGCTGATTGGTGTGGCGGGAGCAGCCGTCCTTTGGCCGGCGCATGCCATCGCTGCGGATGCCGCCAGCAGCGCCGCGCCGGCGAAGGAGGTCGGCAACCCGGAAAACGAAATCTGTCTCGGCTGTCATGGAAACGAAGGCTTTGCCATGCCGGGTGCGGACGGGAAGCCGCGCGATCTCCATATTATCAAGGACAGGTTCGGCAACAGTGTCCATGGCAAGCGGCTGTGCACGGACTGCCACAAGGACATTACCGAAATCCCGCACAAGCTCGGCGTGACGCACAAGGTGAGCTGCGTCACCTGCCACGAGGAACTCTGGGCGAAGGCGGTTAAGGAGGGTACGACGCAGACCCCGCAAAACGCCAAGCTCGGCGTGGTCGTGAAGATGATCGACCGCTTCATGAAATCGGTCCATGCACGGCCGAACAAGGACGACCAGTCGCGTACCAACGCCACCTGCTACAACTGCCACGACCCGCACAACATCTATCCCGCCGGCAGCACGCAACGCGAGGAGTGGCGCCTGAACATACCCAACATCTGCGGCAAATGTCATGTCAAGGAACGTGCGCTGTACGGGACCTCGGTACACGGGACGCTGGTGCTTAAGGACAAGGTCCCCGGCGCGGCGATCTGCTCCGACTGTCATACCACGCACGACATCGACAACCCGGCAAAGGATTCGACCAAGCTCGCCATCACCCAGAACTGCGGCAACTGCCATCAGGAACAACTGAAGACATATCTGGAAACCTATCACGGCCAGGTGGACAAGCTCGGTTACGCCTATACCGCCAAGTGCTTCGACTGTCACGGCAACCACGGCATCCAGCGCGTGGACGACCCGAGATCGACGGTCTATCCCGCCAATCGCCTGAAAACCTGCCAGCAGTGCCACAAGGACGCAACGTCGGGATTCACCACCTTCGAGCCGCATGGGACGACCCACGATTTCGGCCGTTACCCGTATATGTGGCTCGCGTCGAAGCTCATGATTCAACTGCTGGTAGGGACATTTGCATTCTTCTGGACGCATACGGCGCTGTGGTTCTACCGCGAGTACAAGGATCGCCAGGCGCGCAACGCGCGGCCGCATGTACGCACCGAGGGGCTGGAGCTGCAGGGCAAATATTTCCGGCGCTTTCCGCTGCTGTGGCGAGCCGGGCACCTCTTGTTTGCGGTGAGCCTGATGATTCTGACCCTGACCGGCATGACGGTGTTCTACTCCGGGAGCGGCTGGGCGCCCGTCGTTGCGAGCGCTTTTGGCGGCCCGCAGGTAATGGCAATCGTGCACCGGACCTGCGCGGTCATATTTGCCAGCGTATTCATCGGGCACTTGATCTACGTCGTGCTGCGCCTGCGCAAGAGCTGGAGAACGTTCGAATGGTTCGGTCCCAACTCGCTGATTCCGCGCTGGCAGGATTTGTGGGACATCCTCGCCATGTTCAAGTGGTTCTTCGGGCTGGGGCCGCGTCCGGTGTTCGACCGCTGGACCTACTGGGAGAAGTTCGACTACTGGGCGCCGTTCTGGGGCGTGACGATTATCGGACTGAGCGGCGTCATGCTCTGGTTCCCGACCGTGACCGCCTCGTTCCTGCCCGGCTGGGTATTCAACGTGGCGACGATCTTCCACGGTGAAGAGGCGCTCCTCGCCGCGCTGTTCCTGTTCACGGTGCACTTCTTCAACAATCATTTCCGGCCGGACAAGTTCCCGCTCGATGTGGTGATGTTCACCGGTTCAATGCCGCTCGAAGCATTCAAGCACGAGCATACGGTGCAGTACAACCGCCTGGTCGAGTCCGGCGAACTGTCGAAGTACCTGGTGGACGAGCCGTCGCGGCCGATGACGCTGGGGTCGAAGATACTGGGTTTCACCTTGATCGCGTTCGGCCTCACTCTGCTGGTCCTCGTGCTGACCGGATTCATCCATGGATTGATCAGCTGACGCGGTCGATCGTGCGGGGCTCCGCGGAGCAGGCCGAGCGCCGCGTTTCACCTGCCGGGCGACCGGAGCATGACTATATTTTCGGTAGCCAACAGACTAGAATGCAAGCAGGCGCCGATCGCGCCGCATGGGTACCGGCGTACATTTGCGCGAACACTCGGCGAACCACTCAATTTCGAGATGAACGATGAAAACATTTACCCCTAGTCTTATCGCACTGACTGTCGTATTTTCGGTGGCGCTGATCGGCTGCACGAACAAAGCGGCGCCGCCCGCGCCTGCGCAAGCGCAGGCGGGCGATCCTGCCGCAGGCAAAATTATCGTCGAGCGCGACTGCAAGGCGTGCCATGGCCTCGATGGCAAAGGCATCGCACCGGCGATTCCGAACCTGGCGGCGCAGCGGGAACGCTATCTGCTCAATTCGTTGATGGAGTACAAGAACGGCAAGCGCGCGCATGCTGCGCTGAAAAACATGACTTACAAGATGAACGACGCAGACCTGCGCAATGTGGCCGCCTACTTCGCCAGCCTGCCGCGGATCGCCAATGCGGCATCCACGGATGTCAAGCACTCGTCCCCGTATGAGCAGGGCAAGGTGGCAGCGGCGGCCTGCGCCAAATGTCACGGTGAGGATGGCAACAGCACGATTCCCGGCACGCCCACCCTGGCCGGACAGCAACCGCATTATCTTGTTGACGCGATCCAGGAATATCACCGGGGTGATCGCTCGATAGATCCGATGCGCTCGAGTTTGCGCGAATCCGACAACCTGAAACTGGAAAGCCTGGCACTGTATTTCTCGTCACAGACCCCGGTAAAGCGCGCGGCACCGACGCGCGGCGACGCGGCGGCGGGCGAGCCCGAGACCGCCATGTGCGGGGGCTGTCATGGTTTCCACGGCGTGAG
>JAAPAA010000215.1 GCA_012274165.1 Thiobacillaceae bacterium | reverse complement strand
GTGCTGGGGCAGGTCGACGATGCGGCGGCGGCGCGTGAGGTCGCACGCCGCGTGGTGGCGTGTCTGTGTCAGCCGATCCCGCTGGCTGGCGGCGGCGCCGCCCAGATCGGGGCGTCGGTGGGGATCGCCCTATACAGCGGCAAGGACACGCTGGACGAATTGCTGAAGAAAGCCGACGCGGCACTCTACGCGGCCAAACGCGAAGGCAAGAACACCTTCCGCGAGGCTGACGCTACTGGCGTGTAAAGCCGCTCCAACGATGGGACGCCGCGACCACTATCACGTCTATGTGATCGAACTGTCGAAAGACGTTTTATACGAAGGCCGATTCAGGAAAGCCAATCCCGGTTACATCGCCGGCAAGCCGTGCATTTACGTCGGCATGACGGGGCTGGATCCCGACGTACGCTTCGACAAGCACAAGGCAGGGATCCAGTCCAACCGCTTCGTCAAACAATTCGGCCTGCGCTTGTTGCCTGAGCTGTATGCGCTTTACAACCCGCTGTCGTATGACCACGCGCGCGACCTGGAAGTGGAATTGGCGATCGATTTCCGTGAAGCGGGGTACGGGGTTTGGCAGGCGTGAGGGGATACCGTGAATGATCGCCCGGCCCGCAGCGGCGGGCTGGACAGGTGCCAGGGCGCGGATGGATGCATGTCAGTCGTCTTCAACTCAATTCCACCTCGACATAGTGCTCCTGGCGGTCGTCCACCAGGGGAATCAGGCCTTGCGGCCGCGCTATCCCGGTTGCAACCGTCCCGCCCACACCGGCTCCGTCTGTCACGGCACCGTCCACCGTCACGCGGATCACCTGTCCCGTTTGCTCACCCACCCGCTTGACGGTGATGTGGTAGACGGTCTCGCGATAGCGGTAGTGGATTTTGTACGAATCCCAATCGGCCGGGACGCACGGCGCAATGCGCAGATGGTCCACTTCCAGTTGCAGGCCGAGCAGGGTTTCCACGGTCAGCCGGTACATCCAGCCAGCTGCCCCGGTGTACCAGGTCCAGCCGCCGCGGCCGGTGTGTGGCGACACGGCATAGATGTCGGCGCACATCACGTAGGGCTCGACCTTGTAGCGTGCGATCGCCTCCGCCGTGCTGCCGTGATGAACGGGATTGAGCATGGCGAAGAATTCCCACGCGCGTTCTGTGTCGCCCATCATGGCAAATGCCATCGTGGTCCAGATCGCGGCATGGGTGTATTGGCCGCCGTTCTCGCGGACACCAGGGATGTAGCCCTTGATGTAGCCGGGCTCCAGATCCGATTTGTCGAAGGGCGGATCGAGCAGCTGGATGATCTGCTTGTCGCGCCGCACCAGGCGCTGGTCCACCGCCGCCATCGCCTGGCGGGCACGGACGGGATCGCCGCCGCCCGAGATGACCGCCCAGCTCTGGCTGATCGAATCGATCTGGCATTCGTCGTTGGTGGACGAGCCCAGCGGGGTGCCGTCGTCGAAATAAGCGCGCCGGTACCAGTTGCCGTCCCAGGCCTGGGCCTCGATGTTGCTGCGTAACTGCCCGGCGTGACCGCTGCACAGGTCGGCAAAATCATGATCGTTGCGGTCGTGCGCCAGCCCGGCAAACAGTTCAAGGTTCTCGTACAGGAACCACGCCAGCCACACGCTTTCTCCCTTGCCATCGCGGCCGACCAGATTCATGCCGTCGTTCCAGTCGCCGCAGCCCATCAGCGGCAATTCATGGATACCGAAACGCAAACCGTGCTTGATGGCACGCACGCAGTGCTCATAGAGGCTGGCCGCTTCGGGCGAGCGCTGCGGCTGGTCGTAGTAGGCCTCCTCTTCCGCATACAGCTCGCGGCCTTCCAGAAAATGGATGGGCTCGTCGAGCACGCCGGTATCGCCGGTCGCCCGTACGTAACGACAGGTGGCATACGGCAGCCATAGATAGTCATCCGAGAAATGGGTGCGCACGCCCTGTCCGTGGGGCGGGGGCCACCAGTGCTGCACGTCGCCCTTGAGAAACTGGCGCCCGGCGTGCCGGATCAGCTGCTCGCGTGCGAGCCACGGTGTCGCATGGATCAGCGCCATGGTGTCCTGCAATTGATCGCGGAAGCCGTAGGCCCCGCCGGACTGGTAATAGCCGCTGCGCCCCCACAGCCTGCAGGACAGGGTCTGGTAGACCAGCCAGCCGTTGGCCAACACGTTCAGCGCGGGGTCGGGCGTGTCCACATTCACCGCGCCGAGGGTATGGTTCCAGTGTTCCCACACCGTTTCCAGTGCCTGCCGCGCGCCCGCGCGCCCGCCGAAGCGCTGGATGAAATGCCGCGCTTCGTCGGCGTTGCCGGCCGCACCGAAGACGAACACGATCTCGCGCGTCTGTCCGGCGGCCAGCTCGACCCGGGTCTGGATCGCGGCGCACGGATCGAGGCTGGCCCCGGTCCTGCCCGACAGCCGCTTGCGGCGCATCGCCGCCGGGCTGGCCAGCGAGCCGTTGCGGCCGATGAATTCGGTCCGGTTTCCACTCACCGTCCGCTCGCGCTCGTTGACATGGGCAAACACCACCCGGTTGGCGCATTCACGGCCGTAGGCATTGCGGGCAAACAGCGCACCGCTGTGCGGATCGGTTTCGGTGACGATGTGCATCAGGTTGGCGTGCCGCCATTCGCCGAGCACGAGTTCCCAATACCCGGTCAGCGACAGGCTGCGCGCGCGCTTGGACTGGTTGTGCAGCTTGACCACCACGAATTTGACCGGTGCGTCCATGGCGACGTAGGTGAACATTTCCGAGGCGATGCCGGCCTCATAGTGCTCGAACACGCTGTAGCCGAAGCCGTGCCGGCACACATAGCCGGCGCGGCCGCGGGCGGGTAGCGGCGTCGGCGACCAGAACGCACCCGTTTCCTCGTCGCGGATGTAGAGCGCCTCGCCGCTGCTGTCGGACAGCGGATCGTTGTTCCAGGTAGTCAGCCGGAACTCGTGCGCGTTTTCCACCCAGGTGTACGCGCTGCCGCTCTCGCTGACGACGGTGCCGATGTGCGGGCTGGCGATGACATTGGCCCACGGCGCCGGCGTGGTCTGGCCGGGTTCGAGGGTGACGACGTATTCGTGCCCGTCGGGCGTGAAGCCGCCGAGGCCGTTGCTGAAAATGCGCTCGCGCGCGGCCAGCGGATAAACCGGTTCGGCGGTCGCCTGCTGCGTGGGCACCAGAAGGTCCGATGCACGCTCTGCCGACACGCGGCGTTCCACCTGCTCGATCAGGGTCTCGGCGGTATCGCTGAAGACGATGCGGGCGACCGTCCGCAGCAATACCCGCTCATCCTCGGAAAGCTCTTCGGCGCGCCGCACGAACACCCCGCCCGGCTTGTCGATCACCTGCGCCTCGGGCCCGGCGTTGATCAGCCCCATGATCAGGTCCTGCAGCACGGCCCGGTAGCCCGAGAAGTCCTCGTTGACGATCACCAGGTCGGCGGCCAGGCCCTTCATGCGCCAATAGGCGTGCGCCTGCAGCACCTGCTTGACCAGGTCGATGCGGTTGATATCGCCGATGCGCAGCTTGACGATCGGCAGATCGCCCGAGATGCCGAAGCGCCACAACCCGGACTGCCCCAGCTGGTTGCGGGCGATGATGCCGGGCGCGGCGCGGCGCAGGGCATTGCCGTAAATCACGGAGTTGGCCAGGCGGCCATAGACCTGGGCATCGGCTTCGGTCGCGCTGAGGTGACGCAGCACCTCCTGGCTCTGGAACCAGGCCATCTCGAACGCGCGCTCGACGAAGTGACGGTCGCAATACTTTTCAATCAAGGCCAATGCGGCCTCGCGCGTGTCCGCGACACCGGAGATGATCTGCACGGTCGCCGATTTGTCGGGTGACAGGGTCAGGGTGCGGCGGATCGCCACGATGGGATCGAGCACCGATCCCGCGGTGTTCGACAGGTTAGGCGAACGGTCGCTGCTATCCAGCACCAGCGGGTTGGCCGCGGTGCGACCGCGCCCGATGAAGCGGGCGCGATCGGTCTCGTAGGACGGCGCGTGGGCCACCGCGCCCGGTGTGGCCAACAGGTGGAACATCCACGGCACCTGCTCGCCCGGCGTGCGGGGACGCCGGGTGCACAGGATCGCCTGCCGCTCGGGCAGGATTTCGGTCTGCACGAACAGGTTGCTGAACGAGCGATGCGCGAGGTCGGCATTCAACGGCGCCAGCACCACTTCCGCGTAGCTCGTCACCTCGATGTGGCGCAACCGCGACGACTGGTTGGTGAGGGTGACACGCCGTATCTCAACGTCGTCCTCAGGGGACACGCTGATCTCGGTATGCGCTTCGATCGCATGGTCGCGCCGACGGTATTCGGCGCGCGCCTGCACGAAGATCGCCTCGTAGTGGTCGGCACGGCGCAGCGTGGGTTGATGTGCGGCCGACCAATACTTTCCGCTGTCGCGGTCGCGCAGGTAGATGAAGGTGCCCCAGCCATCAGAGGTGGCGTCCTCGCGCCAGCGGGTGACGGCGAGGTCGCGCCAGCGACTGTAACTGCCGCCGGCATGGGTCGCCATGACGTGATAGCGGCCGTTCGACAACAGGTGCACTTCAGGGACTTGCGTGTTCGGATCGGTGAACACGCGCATGATCGTGCCGGCGTCCGCGCTGGGGGGATGGGCGGCGGCGCTCACTTCGGCCGCGTGCGGGTGCAGGGTGGCGCCCTGCTTCGGCACCCGTTCCTGCAGCAACAATTCGGTCGCCCGCGCGAGCGGATCGGACATGAAGCGGCGCTGCATCGGCTGGTCGAGCAGGACATGCGCAAAGGCCAGCATGCTCATGCCCTGGTGATGCGCCATGAAGGCGCGCACGATGGCGTGCGGCTTGCCGCGCGGTACCCGCGACGGCGTGTAATCGACTGCCTCATAGAAGCCGTAAGCGCCGAGGAATCCATGCTCGGCCAGCGTCTGCAGGTTGTGACAGGCTTCCTGCGGCATCACCGTCAGCGCCAGTGCGCTGGCATAGGGCGCGATGACCAGATCGTCTCCCAGCCCCCGCTTGAAGCCGAGGCCAGGCACGCCGAACGCCCGGTACTGATAGACCTGGTGCATGTCGGTGGCGTTGTAGCAGGACTCGGAGATGCCCCACGGCACCGCACGTTGCCGGCCATATTCGATCTGGCGCGACACCGCTGCCTTGCAGGTCTGCTCCAGCAGGGTGTTCGGGTAGCTCGGCATCATCAGCTGCGGCATCAGGTACTCGAACATCGAGCCGCTCCACGAAATCAGGCTGACATCACCGCCGTAACTGGTCAGCAGGCGGCCGAGCGCGAACCAGTGCTTCTGCGGCACCTTTCCCTGCGCGATGAGCAGGAAACTGGCCAGGCGCGCTTCCGATGCCAGCAGGTCGTAGCAGGATGGATCGCGGCGACGTTCGCCGACGTCGTAGCCGATGGTCAAGAGGCCGCACGCGGCGTCATAGAGGAACTCGAAATCCATCACCGCCAGTGCGCTGCAACGGTTCATCAGATCGTCGATGATGCCGAGCCGCTCCAGTGCGCGCCTGCCTGCTGCACCCGCGCCGGCCAATTCCGCCAGGGTCGGGATGGCGCTGAAGTGCTGCGGCTCGGGCACCAGATATGCCAGCTCATCCCGCAGGGCGCTGGATTGCTGGTCGAATGCCTGCGCCCAGTAAAACAATTCGCCATCGACATCGATATCGGTTGGCAGCCAGGCAACCAGCCCCTCGCCCGTGCGGTGAACCGCATCCAGCACGCTGGCGGCGGCGGCCAGGGTCTGCGGCGGCCCATCGAGCGTGAGGGCGCGCAGGGTGTCCTGCAGCACGCGGATCTTCTTCGCCAGATCCGGGGTGGGTAATGCTGGCACGTGTTCGGCCAGCACTTGCAGGGTGTCCTGCAGTCCTTTCAGCGCGTTGGCTGACAGCACTGGCTGATGTTTCAGTTCGGCCAGCCCTGCCTGCAGGGTGAGCAGGCTGCCGGCGAGGTTGCCACTGTCCACCGACGAGACGTATTGCGGGTGCAGCGGTTGCAGTGTGCGGGTGTCGTACCAGTTCAAAAAGTGGCCGCGGTAGCGTTCCAGCTTTTCCATCGTCGCCAGGGTATTGCCGACGCGCTGCAGGCATTCACCGGCCGTGAGATAACCGAAATCATAGGCTGCCAGGTCTGCCAGCAGCGCCATGCCGATGTTGGTGGGCGAGGTGCGCGAGGCAATGGCGGGGGCCGGATATTCCTGGAAGTTGTCGGGCGGCAGCCAGTTGTCCTCCGGTCCGACAAAATCCGCGAAGTAGCGCCAGGTGCGCCGGGCCGACGTCCGCAGGAACGCCCGTTGATCGGCGCTCAGGTCCGGGGCCGGGGACACCAGCGGCCGGCTGATCCACCAGCCGGCGACGGGCGACACCAGCCACAGCAACAGGATGGGGGCTGCGGCGAGCCACGCCGCCGGTCGGATACCCGCCATGACCAGCGCCACACCCAGCGCTGCCGCGAGCACCGGCGCGATCCACATTTCGCTGAAGAAACCGGCCAGCGTCCGGCGTGCGTTGCGGCGTGCGTAGGACGGCAGTTGCCACAGCAGCAAGCCGCGTCGCGTGAACAGCATGCGCACGCCCGAGCGCAGGATCGCCCCTAGGCCTATCAGCGTGTCATAGGGCAAAAAGGCCAGCGTCAGCAAGACGAGCGCGAGCGGGCGGCCCGCGGATTGGCTGGTCAGGCTCAGGTGCACTAGCCAGTCGCGCTCTTCCGGCTTGCGGATGAGCTCGATCACGCTGGACAGCAGGGTGGGCAGGCACACGACAGCCACGACCAGCAGAGCCCACAACCAGACCGGCCCCACACCCAGCAGCCACCCACCTGCCAGCAAGGCAAGCAGCGATGGGGAGACGAGGCTGCGCCGCAGATTGTCAAACAGTTTCCACAGCGACAGGGCCGAGAGCGGGTTTGCTTGCCGCTTTCCCTTCAATCCATCCGGGCCGGGTGGTCCCGGTACGCGCGGCAGCAGCCAGCCGGCCAACTGCCAGTCGCCGCGTATCCAGCGGTGGCGCCGGCTGGCATCGATGGCGACACTGGCCGGATGCTCTTCGATGAGCTCGACATCGGTCACCAATGCTGAACGCGCATAGCCGCTTTCCAGCAAATCGTGACTGAGGATGAGATTCTCCGGAAAGCGTCCGTCGACAGCCTGGCGAAATGCATCCACGTCGTAGATGCCCTTGCCGATGAACGAGCCTTCGCCGAACACATCCTGGTAGACATCCGACACCTCGCGCGTGTAGGGATCGAGCCCCGAGTCGCCCGCGAACAGTTTGGTAAAGCGGGACTGGCCGGCGCTGGTCAGGCTGATCGACGCACGCGGTTGCAGGATTGCGTAGCCTTCCACAATGCGCCCCTTGGCGGCGTCGTAGACCGGCCGGTTGAGCGGATGCGCGAGGTTGCCGACCAGCGTGCGCGCCGCGTCACGCGGCAATTGCGTGTCGGTATCCAGGGTGATGACGTACTGGATCGAACCGAGAATGGACTGGTCGCCGACGATATCGGAGAAGGCCGTGTGCGCCTCGCCCCGGAGCCGGGCATTGAACTGCTCGAGCTTGCCGCGCTTGCGCTCGTAGCCCATCCACACCCGCTCGAACGGGTTCCACACCCGCGGCCGGTGAAACAGATAGAAGATGCACGGACGATCCTCGCGGTAAGTCTCATTGAGCGCCTGCACTGCAGCGCGTGCATAGGCGAGCAAGGCCTCATCGTCCGCCAGCGTTTGCTCGGGTGCGTCGCGAAAATCCGTCAGCAGTGCAAAGAACAGATTGGGATCGCGATTGCCGAGATAGCGGATCTCCATGGCTTCGAGCAGATCATCGACGTCCTGCGGACTTGCCAGCAGGGTGGGGACGATCACCATGGTGCGATGGCTGTCCGGGATCCCTTTGGAAAAATTCAGCCGGGGCAATGCGCGCGGATGCAGGGAAAGCGTAACCAGCAGGTTCACCAGCGGGACGGCCAGCGCCGAGGCGGCAATGACGAGCGGAAGCGCAAGCCACCAGAGCCGCCCGTCAGCCGGATCGAACCCGCCGAGCGCGCAGACCACGACCGCTGTCGCAAGCAGCGTAAGCAGCAGGATCGGACCGAGATAAAGGGGAAGGCGGACATGCCGGCTCACCCGGCTGATGCGGGATCGCAATGGCAGCCGGCAGCCGACCGCACGCTCCAGATCAGGCCGTCCGTGATCGATCAGGTAGTAGCCGACATGCGCGCTGCGGTCGTGTGCGCCCAATTGCGTGGCGGCCGTCTGTGCGAGCACGATGGCTTCGCGTGCCACCGCCATTTCGCTGCGTGTGCTGTGTCGAGCCAGATCTTCGATGACATGCCGGTAGCGGTCGCGAGTGGCGAAATCCTGGCTGGCATGCATCCCCGCCGGGTCTTCACGCAAGGTCTGTTCGACGGCACTGAGCGACTCGACGAAATTGCGCCAGTCCATGGTGCCGATAAAGCGCAGGCTGCCGATGCTGTTGGCGATGGAGATCTGGTTGGCCGCTGCGGTGCGGCCAGCCGCTTCCGACAGCTCGCTTGCAGTCACCCCCTGTTCAAGCAGCTTGTGCTCGACCCAGGTTTGCACGAAGGCCATGGCGGGCCCCTGCGCCTGCAGCCGGTCGTAAAACTCCTCCACAAACGGCGCGGTCAGCGGCACATCGGCGTTGGCAAACTCGGCCAGCAACTGGATCAGCTGCTTGGGTTCGGTTTCGGCCGTGGCGAGCATGCGGTCCGCCCAGGTGATGGCCGCATCGCGCTCCTCGCGCCGCTGGGCGATACGCACCCCGACGCGGCGCAGGTTTTCCAGCAGCGCCAGCTGCAGCATGATCGGGAAGGCCCACAGTTCGCCCAGCTTCAAGGGCTCGACGGTCTGGTAGGCGGCGATGAACTGGGTGGTGTTGTTGCCGTCGACGCGGCCGTCCATATGGGAGATCAGTTCCAGCGCCAGATCGTAGATGCGCGGGATGCCGGCCGACAGGCCGTCGGCCAGCCGTGGCAACTGCCGGCTGTATCCGCGCGGCAGATGCCGACGCGCCATACCGATCTGCTGCTCGATCAGATAGAAGTTGTCGAGCAGCCAGGCCTCTGCCGGCACGATCCGTTGCCCAGGCATGGCTGCGGCTGTGACGACGTCATACGCCGCCAACAGAACCCGCGCATTGTCCGCCAGCCGTGGCAGCAAGCGGTCCGCCCCCGGGCGCGGATCGATTTGATGCTGGCCCGCCAGCGTGACCGCGTGGCGCTTGAGCTGCTCAAGGCTGAACAGCTCCGAGCGCAGCAGCTCGGTATCACGGTCGTTACGCAGCGCATGACGTGCGCGTGCCGTTAATCCGAACTCTTTGATGTTTATGACATTCTCCTTGGCCGAACGTTGGTTGTCAGCATTGAAGGCAAGTCCGGTTTGGTTGTTGGGAACGTCAAACCGTCAGCCATTTAATCGCTTTTCAATGTAGGTGATTTTGAGGAATTGGGGTTTCAGACGACTGTTGCAATTACGCCTCACCGGCGATTCTCAACAGAATGGTTTTGATGCAGATGTTCTGACCGCAAGACGTAACAGACTATTCCGGATCGGCAGGGTCAGCTCAACTATTTCTGAAAGCAGTCGCCTGACTCTAGGGAGTTGATTGCTTCGATAGTAAACGCGATCAGCAACGGCGGTGAGTTATTCCGTCCCCATGGCGCTGCGCGCCTGCTTGACCATCCCGGCTAATTGGCTCCAGTCAGCTCCGACAGGGGTGCCCTCGTGCGTCACGATCAAATGATGTGGGTATCGGCTGCAGCCTGAACGCTGTAATGCTGGAGGGCCAGGCCAGCTTATTTGGTCAGCGCCATGAACAGCTGCGGCAACTGCCAGCGCGTGTTGTCGCTTTTCAAGCAGGCCTGGAGCCGATCCACTTCAGCAAATCCGCTTCGGAAAGAGGCTTCGCAAACAGATAGCCTTGGAAATTCTCGCACCCCAGCTTGAGCAGAATATCGCGCTGCATCGTGGTTTCCACGCCCTCCGCGATCACGCCCAGCCGCATGTGCCGGCCGATGGCGATCATCGTTTCGACCAGCGGGTGGTCGGTATCGCCATTGAGTTCCTGGACAAATGCCTGGTCGATCTTCAACAGGTCGAGAGGCAGGTCTCTTAGATAAGCGAGAGATGAATAACCGGTGCCAAAGTCATCCAACGCCACGCCGAGTCCAAGTGCACGCAGCGCATGCAATTTCCGAATCGTTCCTTCGAGGTCATACAGCAGCGCGGACTCGGTGAGTTCCAGCATCAGGCGCTCGGGCGGCAGCTTGCATTTTCCAAGCACATCGGTGACCTGCTGCACGAAGTCTTCGCGCGCGAATTGCCACGGGCTGACGTTGATCGACAGGTGGCCGGAAAAGGCCACGCCTTCCCGCAGCCAGGCGGCAAGCCTGTCGCAGGCCTGCTCCAGCACCCAGGCGCCGATGGGATGAATCAGGCCGCTCGCCTCGGCGACCGGCACGAATTCGCCCGGCGATACCGCGCCCCGCTCGGGGTGGTTCCAGCGCAACAAGGCCTCGGCCCCGACCATCCGCCCCGCGGCATCGATCTGCGGCTGGAAATGCAGAATCAGTTCATTGTTCGCGATGGCGCGGCGCAAGCCTTCTTCCAGCTGAAGCCGGGATTCCGCCATGGCCTGCAGGCTCGGCAGGAAAAACTGGACGTTGCCGCGCCCCATGCTCTTGGCGTGGTACAGGGCGATTTCCGCCTGGCGCAACACATCCAGTTCCGATTCGTCATGACGTCCCGGAAACAGTACTGCGCCGATGCTCGCGCCGACGTTGAGGACACCTTCCCCCACAATGAGCGGCTTCGACAACGCCAGCAGAATCTGCTCCGCGACGTTTCTGGCCTGTTGCGCGGCCTCCTCGCGGCTGAGGTAATCGGGCGGGATGAGCACGGCGAACTCGTCTCCGCCCAGACGCGCGAGCAGGCTGTGTTCGCCGCCCGCCCCGGCCAGCCGGTGCGCCACCGCGCGCAACACTTCGTCGCCAACGTCGTGGCTGAGCGCGTCGTTGATGGTCTTGAAGTGATCCAGGTCGATCAGCAGCATCGCGCCGAAACGAGAAGCCAGCCGGCCTTGCCCCAGCAACTCCGCGAGGCGCTCGTTCAGTTGCGCGCGGTTGGCAAGGCCAGTCAGATAATCCTGATAGGCCATCTGGCGGATACTCGCTTCGGCGCGAATCCGCTGGATCTCGACGCTGGCGCGGGCGGCGAAGATATCCAGGATGGGCTGCGCCTGGCCTGTGTCGACCATGGGCCGGGTATCGAGCACGACGATGATGCCGATCGACTTGCCAGCGGCGTCGAACAAGGGCGTACCGACATAACTTTCCACGTTCAACTGCTGCAACAGGACATACTCTGGAAACAATTGCTGCACATGGGCCGGATAGACGCGGGTGCTATGACCCACCACATTGGCGCAGGGCGAGTGTTCGAGACGGCAGGTGAAGTTGTCGGTGATGGCGCCGTCCGTGCTCACGGCGATGGTTTTGATCTGTTCCAGATCGGCCTCGTCGAGCAGGCCGATGAAAGCGTATCGGGCATCGAACAGCTTGCCGAGCTGCAGCACCAGGTGCTGGAAAAACGCCTCGCCGGTTGCGGCCGAGACGCCCACGGCGATGTTGCGGATGGCGTCTTCCGTGCGCTTGCGTTCGGTGACGTCGCGAATGATGGCCAGCAGGGAGCGCCTGTTTTCCAGTTCCATGGCGACCAGGCTGACTTCCGCATGAAAGGACGTGCCGTCCGCACGCGTATGCATCCACTCGAAACGCTGCGGCACGCCGGCATAGGCGGTCTGGATTTTCTCCAGGGCCGCCTCGGCCGAGTCGCGGCCATCGGGCTGGAGGGGCGGCGAGAACGCCACCGGCGTGTTGCCGAGGATATCTTCCCGGCGACATCCGAATAATTCCAGCGCCTTGGGATTGCAGTCGGTGAAGCAGTCATCCTCAAACAGCAGGATCGCATCATTGGCCCGCTCGAACAGGCTCTGATAACGCGCCTCGCTCTGGCGCAGGGATTCTTCCATCTGCTTCTGCTCGGTGACATCGATGGAGATGCCGCACACGGCGTAAAGAGTGCCGTCGCCGTGATAGACCGGAAACTTGAGCGAGTTGTATGTGTGTGACTCGCCGGCCTGGTTAGCCACCTCCACGAACGTCTGCGGGCGGCCCGAATCCTGAACCATCTTGTCGTTGGCGCGGAAAGCCCGGGCCTGGTTTGCGGGAAACAGGTCCGCGTCGACCTTGCCGAACATGCGGCTGCCCTCCACATGAAACAGGGCTTCGTAGTGATGGTTGATGAAAAGATAGCTGCCGTCCGGATCCTTCATGTACACGACCGCCGGGACATGGTCGAGAACCGTCCGCATGCGCTGGCCGCTCTGCCGCAGCTCGTAGTTGAGCGCCATGCTCATGACAATGACCATGGACAGATAGCCGAACGGCCCGAGATGGATAAACTGGAACACCCCGAGCCGGACCAGGATGCCCTGGGTTGAAGCGAGCAGGCTCAGCCCGATGGCGGCCATCATGATCAGCGTTTCGCGGCGCCGGCCGCGCCGGTACAGGATGGCAAGCGCATACAGCGCGAACCCGAAAGCCAGGTAGACCAATGCCAGAGCGACGGCAAACCAGGGGCTGGTGCGGCCGATGGGCAGGCTGACTATTTCCCCCCAGGGCAGGTGCAGGCGTTCAAGCCCCTGAATCTCCTGGTACTGGAGGCTGAAAGGCTGAATGAAATTGGCGACGAGCACCCCCGCAAACAGCACGCCGTGTCCAATCAGCAAGGGCTTGGGGTGCACGCCAGTGTATTCGGCAATGAACCAGGGAAACAGGATGAAAAACAGCCCGGCGAGGCCCAAGCCCCACTTGAGCGTGAGAATGGCGCCCGAAACCGTTGTCACCTGATAACCCAGTCCATTGGCCAAACCGAGCAACGCCATCAACATGCACATGCCGGCAAACAGCAAATGTGTCCGGTCCCGCGGCCGCCGTGCACCAGCGGCAAGGTGAGTGACCGCGGCATAGGCGCAGATGCCGGACAACAGAAATATGCCCGGAACTACGATGTCGTTCATTATTGTGTCTCCGTGTTTAAAACGGAGTGTAGCGCTGATTCTTGGCTATTTCGTCAGCGCCATGAACAGTTGCGGCAAGCGTTCCGGCAGCCGTTCGATGTGATCGATGACGGTGAACTGGCGGCCGAAGATGTCGCCGACGTATTCGTCGGCCTTGGGATCGAGGCTGATGCAGTAGGTAAAAATGCCGCCCTGATCAAGTTCCTTCACCGCTTGCCGGGCGTCTTCGATCAGCAGGCGTTCGTCGTGGGTATCGACGTCGGACGGCTTGCCGTCGGTGAGGATGAGCATCAGCTTTTTGTCGGCGGATCGCGCGCCGAGGTAATGCGCGGCGTGGCGCATCGCCGCGCCCATGCGGGTGGAATAACCCGCCTGCATTGCGGCCAGGCGCGCTTTCACTTCGTCGTTGAAGTGTTCGCCGTAGCCCTTAATGTGCAGGTAACGCACGTCGTGGCGGGTGTTGGAATGGAAGCCGGCGATGGCAAACGAGTCGCCGAGTTTTTCAATCGCCCAGGCTAATAGCGACACCGCTTCCTGGCTCAGTTCGAGGATGGTCTGATCGGAGCCGGCGGCTTTTTCGTTGAGCGACTCCGACAGATCGAGCAGTAGCATCACGGCGATGTCGCGGCCGTCAGTGCGGTGGCTCATGTTGATGCGCGGGTCGGGGGTGGCGCCGCCCTTGAAGTCGATCAGTGAGCGGATGGCGACGTCGAGGTCGAGTTCGCTGCCTTCTTCCTGATAGCGGATGCGCACCTTGTCCTGCGGCTTCAGGAGATCGAGCATTTTCTTCAGCTGCTTGGCGAGCGCGCTGTGCTTGGCGAGCAGGCGGTCGATGTCGGCCGGGTTGCCGCTGGCGTGCAGGGCTTCGTACACGCTGGCCCAGTCCGGGCGATAGGTCTGGCTGTTGTAGTCCCACTCGGGGTAATGGCGCGGCGGCAGGCCTTTTATTTCGGCGTCCGGCGCGGCCTTGCGGTCTTCGTCGAAAGCTTCTTCCTCGTCGCCGGCCTCGATGAATTGCCACATGTGGCGGTTGTCGTCGCGGTAATCGACGACGGTGTTGTCGAAGTGGACCTTGGCGAACTGGTCGCTCTGACGGCGGGTTTTGGCAACGTAGGAAAGCGCCAGCGCGGCGATCTCTTTTGTGCTGGATTCGCCCGTGTCCATCAGTGCGTGGAAGCGCGCGACGAAGGTGTTGAGGTCGGTATCAACGTAGCCGTGAGCGGGATCGAGCAGCGCGCGCGACAGCATCGCCATGCGGTGGCGCAGACAGGAGGTGGTTTGCGGATCGCAGGCGTTTTCCAGCGGCTGCGGGTGCAGCGCGAGGAACAGGCGGCGCAGGCCGGGGTATTCGCGAATCAGCAGCGTCTCGATGCGGCAGTCCTCGAAAAACTCCACCGCCATGCGCTGGAACGGGCTCCAGTTGTCGGCGATCTGCGGCCGGGTCCAGCGGCGGTGGCCAACCATATGGGCGAGCGTGGCGCGGTAGCGATCCAGACCGCTGATGGCGCCGGCGTCGTCCTGCACGTCGGGCACGCGCATGCCGAGCTTGTCGTAATACGGAACCGGCTTGCGCAATTCGTCGAAGGCGGTGGAATACGGCACCAGTTGTTCCGCATCGTTCCACAGGCCGCGCAGGTACAGATCGAGCTTGCGTTCGACGTCCATGAACAGGGTGCCGTGGCGCTCGCGCTGCAGCACCGCGCGGCTGTCGGCGGACTGCACGCTGAAGTAGTCCTTCTGCCGCTCGGGATGGGTGCGGTAATTGCGGATGCCGTATTCCACCCAGTTTTTCAGGCCGGCCAGCGTCAGCTGGTTCAGCAGGTTCGGCGCCTGGGCGAAAAACTCCGGCAGGCCTGGGCTGGGAAAAGTGGTGTGGTGGCCGTGAATGGAGCCAGTGGTTCGCTCCATGAAATCCAGCGTGATATCCAGATAGTGCTGCATCTGCTCCTGCGCATGCAGGCGGCGCGCGACCGGCGCCAGCGTTTGCAGGAAAGGCGTGATGGCATTGCCGTTGGGCGATTTCTGCATGCGCTGGACCAGCGCCATCACCGCCGGCAAGGCCGCTTCGCCAACGGATTTTGCAGTCGACGGCCACTCTTCCAGAAACGCCAGCATCGGCTCGACGCCGCGCCCCAGCTTGCCGATGACGCGCGCGGCTTCGAGATAGGCGTCGATTCCTTCGCGGGAGAGCACCGCCAGCGCCTCGGCCATGACATCCTCGAACACCGCTTCGACCTGCGGGAAGCGGGTGTCGATCTGCGCCCAGTAGGCGCGCATCAGGGGGTGCTGGTATTCAGTTTCCGTGGTCACGTTTACACCTTAGGCAAACGTGGCGTCGATCGCGTGGTCAAGGGTGTCGCGAATATCCGCGTCGTCGGTGATCGGCCGCACCAGCGCCATGCGGCAGGCGTCGCGCGGGTCGACGCCGTCCTTGATCAGCGTCGCTGCATACACCAGCAGGCGCGTCGAGATGCCTTCGTCGAGACCGTGACCCTTGAGACCGCGCGCGACCGCGCCGATCTTCACCAGCTTGGCCGCCATTGCGGCATCGGCGCCGGTTTCCTTCGCCACGATCCCGGTTTCAAGCGCGGCGTTGGGGTAGTCAAAATCGAAGCCAGTGAAGCGCTGCTTGGTCGACTGCTTGAGATCCTTCATCAAGGTCTGATAACCCGGATTGTAGGAAATCACCAGCTGGAAATCCGGATGCGCATGGATCAGCTCTCCCTTCTTGTCCAGCGGCAGGGTGCGGCGGTGGTCGGTGAGCGGGTGGATCACCACGGTGGTGTCCTGGCGCGCCTCCACGATTTCATCGAGATAACAGATGGCGCCGATGCGCGCGGCGGTGGTGAGCGGGCCGTCGAGCCAGCGGGTGCCGTTGGCTTCCAGCAGATAACGGCCGACCAGATCGCTGGCGGTCATGTCCTCGTTGCAGGCCACGGTGATCAGCGGCTTGCCGAGCTTCCACGCCATGTATTCGACGAAGCGCGACTTGCCGCAGCCGGTGGGGCCTTTCACCATCACCGGCAAGCGGTTGCGATAGGCGGCTTCGTACAGCGCGACTTCGTTCTTCTGCTGCTGATAGAACGGTTCCTGCTGGATTTTGTATTGGTCTTTATCGGTCATGATTTTTCCTTGTGCGGAAGAAAAACGCCCCCAGCGAACCGGAGGCGTCTCTTGCAGCTCAATGCACAGCCACGATTATTTGGACATCACTTATGCACGCCCAGCTTTTCACGCCAGCCGGGGAAGATCTTGTCGGCGTCGCCGGGGAAGGACTCGAACGCGCGCGCAAATTCATTGTGCTCTTTCGCGTATTCGATCGGGTCCGCGCCCGACTTCCAGCACTCGTACGACTGACGCAGCGAGATCGCGCCGGCAGCGGGGCTGTCGATGTGACCGTAGGAGCCGCCGCCGGAGGTGTTGATGACGTTGCCGTGACCCAGGTTCTCGAAGAAGCCGGGCAGACGCAGCGCGTTCATGCCGCCGGAGATGATTGGGGTGGTGGGCTTCATGCCATACCACTTCTGGAAGTAGACCGGGCCCTGGCACTCGTCGCGCTCGATCATGTAGGCGATGTTCTTGTCGCTGTTCTCGCCTTCCATCTTGCCGTAACCCATGGTGCCCACGTGGATGCCGGACGCTCCCTGCAGACGCGAGATCTTGGCCAGCACGAACGCGGTGTAGCCACGCAGTGCGGACGGGGAGGTGATCATGCCGTGGCCGGCGCGGTGATAGTGCAGGTACTGGTTGGGGTACTGACGGCGGGCGGTGGTGATCATGCCGGGGCCGCCGACGAAACCGTCGACCAGGAACGCGACCTTGTCCGCATCCGGGCCGAAGGCTTCCAGGATGAAGTCGGCGCGGGCGCACATTTCGTAGTGGTCGTCAGCCGTGATGTTGGCGGAGAACAGCTTGGCCTGGCCGGTTTCGTCCTGGGCGCGCTTCATCGCGTCGTACACCAGCGGATACACCTTCTTGGCCGGACAGAACACCTGGTTGCCCTGCGGTTCGTCGTTCTTGATGAAGTCGCCGCCCAGCCAGAACTGGTAGGCAGCAGCCGCGAACGGCTCGGGACGCAGGCCCAGCTTCGGCTTGATGATGGTGCCGGAGATGTAGCCGCCGTTGACGACCGGGCGGCCGAGGATGCGCCACATGTCGCTGATGTCCTTGGACGGGCCGTCGAACAGCTGGATGGCGCGCTCGGGCATGTAGAAGTCATGGATCTTGGCGTGCTCGATGTCGCCCATGCCCTGGTTGTTGCCGATCACCAGCGTCAGGAAGGAGACGATCATCATGCGGCCGTCGGTGATGTTGCGGTCGAACAGCTCGATCGGATAGGCGATCCGCATATCTTCGGTCGCTTCGTCGATGTAGTACACCAGCGCGTCGACGCCCTTGGTGAAGTCGTCGGTGGTGGAGACTTCGACGTTGGTGCCGGTCGAGGACTCGGCAGCGAAGTGAGCCGCGCAGGACAGGTAGCTGCCGAAGCCGGGCTTCGGCTTCATTTTGTAGGCGACGAGGATGTGCTTGCCACCCTTGATGAGGTCTGCTTCTTTGAGGCTGAGGTCGGCGTAACGTGCGGATTGATCCATTGCATGACTCCTGCGGGTGATAAACAAAGCGTCAGGAGCATTGCCCCTGGACACGACAGGGGCGGACTATACGCAGCCACTTATATAATTAAAATTCAATTGTTATGATACAAACCATATCATTAGACTTATACATCTATTATGCGCCGATTGACGCTGCGCCAATTCCGGGTATTCGAGGCGGTTGCCCGCAACCTGTCGTTTTCGCGGGCGGCCGAGGAGCTGCACCTATCGCAGCCGGCCGTCTCGATGCAGATCAAGGGAATCGAGGCCATCCTCGGGCTGCCACTCACCGAACAGCTCGGCAAGAAAATCTTCCTGACCGAAGCCGGACGCGAGGTGCTGTACGCCAGCCAGAGCATCACCGCGCGGCTGGACGATCTGCAGGCCAATCTGGCGCAACTGCGCAGCATGGATAGCGGCCTGCTCAACATTGCGGTAACGACCACCGTGAGCGCGGTCGCCACCCGTATCCTGGCCAGCTTTCGCGGCAAGCACCCCAAGGTGTCGATTCATCTGGACGTATCCAATCGCGAATCCGTGTTGAGCCAGCTTGCGACCAACCGCATCGACCTGGCCATCATG
>JAAPAA010000214.1 GCA_012274165.1 Thiobacillaceae bacterium | reverse complement strand
GGTGCGCGACCTGGCCGGCAAGCTCGGCAAAAAGGTCGAGATCATCACGCGCGGCGCGGCGACCGAGCTTGACAAAGGCCTGATCGAACGCATCGTCGATCCGCTGACCCATCTGGTGCGAAACAGTGTGGATCACGGCATTGAAATGCCTGAGCAGCGTCGCATTGCCGGCAAGAGTGAAACGGGAAAGCTCATCCTGTCGGCCGCGCATCAAGGCGGCAACATCGTGATTGAGGTGACGGATGATGGCGGTGGCCTGAGTCGTGAGCGGATTCTCGCCAAGGCCATGCAGCAAGGCCTGCCGGTGTCGGAAACCATGCCCGACATCGAAGTGTGGCAACTCATTTTTGCCCCTGGGTTTTCCACCGCAGAAGTCGTCACCGACGTGTCTGGCCGGGGCGTCGGCATGGACGTGGTCAAGCGCAACATTTCCGCGATGGGCGGCACCGTTGAAATCCGCTCGACACCCGGCTCGGGCAGCACCATTTCCATCTCGCTGCCGCTGACGCTGGCGATTCTCGATGGCATGTCGGTCAAGGTCGGCGAAGAGGTGTACATCCTGCCGTTGGGCTACGTGATCGAGTCGTTGCAGCCCATGGCCGCCGATGTCAAAGAAATTGCTGGACAGGGCAAGGTGGTCAAGGTGCGCGAAGAGTATCTGCCCTTGATCCTCTTGTACGAGCTGTTCGATATCGAACCCAAATATTCCGATCCGTCACAGGGCATCATCGTCATCCTCGAAGCGGATGGAAAGAAAGCCGCTTTGCTGGTCGATGGCCTGGTTGGACAGCAGCAGGTCGTGGTCAAGAATCTGGAATCCAATTTCCGCAAGGTCCCCGGCATTTCGGGCGCCACCATTCTGGGTGATGGCGGCGTGTCGCTGATTCTCGATGTGTCCGCCCTATTGCGCTAAAGACACTGCAACAGCCGACGCCTGCTTTAAACACTAGCCAAGATCAGACAAGGATCGACCTTCATGAGCTACACCACGCAAACACAAACCAGCACGCATGCTTCAGGCAATGGCGAGGCAAACGAGTTTCTCGCCTTTACCCTGGGCGGAGAGGAGTACGGCATCAACATCCTGCGCGTGCAGGAAATACGCGGCTACGAACCGGTCACCCGGATTGCCAACGCGCCTGACTTTATCAAGGGTGTAGTCAATCTGCGCGGCACCATCGTGCCGATTGTCGATATGCGCATCAAACTCAGTCTGGGCGCAGCCACCTACGACCAGCTCACCGTTGTGATCATCCTCAACATCGCCGGCCGGGTCGTGGGCATGGTGGTGGATAGCGTATCCGACGTCACCACGCTATCGACTGAACAAGTGAAGCCCGCGCCCGATATCAGCACCTCATTTGATAGTGATTTCCTGATCGGATTGGGCACGCTGGGTGAGCGCATGCTGATTCTGGTGGATATCGACAAGCTCATGTCCAGCAGTGAAATGGGCTTGATTGAATAACGCGCGTTTTGATTATCCGTTGGAACCGTTACATGGCTTTTAAAGCGATAGGGATTTACATGTTTAATAACCTGAGCATCAAAGCGCGTTTGAGTTTCATCATGGCCTTTATGTCTGTCCTGCTGCTGGGGATTGGCGTTATTGGCCTGTATGGAATCAGCCAGACCGAAGCGGGGCTGAAAACCGTATACGAAGACCGCACCGTTCCGCTCGGACAGATTGGACAGATCGAGTCCTTGCTGCTGCAGAACCGGCTTGCCATCGCAGTTTCCCTGGTTACCCCTACACCGGCGGTGATTGGAGACGCCACTGCGAAAATTGAAAGCAACATCGCGGAAGTCACCACGCTATGGGAGGCCTACATGGCCACCACGCTCACGCCGGATGAGAAAGTCCTGGCGGACAAATTTGCTGAGGACCGCAAGGCGTTTGTCGCCGACGGCCTGAAGCCGACCCTGGCCGCCTTGCGCGCCAATGAAATTGCAGCGGCGAGGCAACTCGTCGTGGACAAGGTTCGCCCCCTTTATCAACCCGTTGGAGATGGAGTCAAGGCACTTAAAAATCTGCAACTGGATGTGGCCAAGGAGGAGTTTGATCACGCACGCAGCCGCAGCGTGAGCATTCGCAATCTGGCCACCGCTGCGATCGCCATCGGTCTGGGCATGGCGGCATGGCTTGGCTTCCTCCTGATCCGCGCCATTACGCTTCCGCTGAATGCTGCAGTGAAGGTTGCACGTGCCGTTGCCGAAGGCGATTTGACGCAGCGCATCGAAGTCCACTCGACGGATGAAGTGGGTCAGCTGATGCAGGCGCTGAAAGACATGAACGACAACCTGGTAAACATCGTCGGCCAGGTGCGCACCGGAACCGACACGATTGCCACGGCATCGAGCCAGATTGCTGCCGGCAACCTCGATCTGTCGTCGCGCACGGAACAGCAGGCGAGCTCGCTGGAAGAAACTGCCAGCTCGATGGAAGAGCTGACCAGCACCGTCAAGCAGAATGCCGAGAACGCGCGTCAGGCCAATCAACTGGTGCGGTCCACCTCTGACGTTGCCGTCAAGGGCGGTCAGGTCGTCGGTCAGGTCGTCGATACCATGGCCTCGATCAAGGACAGCTCACGCAAGATCGCCGACATCATCGGCGTGATCGACAGCATAGCCTTCCAGACCAACATTCTGGCCCTGAACGCAGCGGTTGAAGCCGCGCGAGCGGGCGAACAGGGTCGTGGGTTTGCCGTGGTGGCGAGCGAAGTGCGCAACCTCGCGCAGCGCAGCGCGGGCGCCGCCAAGGAGATCAAATCCCTGATTGAAGACTCCGTCAGCCAGGTTGATGAGGGCGGCAAGCTGGTGGACGAAGCTGGCAAGACCATGGGTGAAATTGTCACCTCGGTCAAACGCGTCACCGACATCATGAGCGAGATTGCTGCGGCGAGTCAGGAGCAGAGCGCCGGCATCGAACAGGTCAACCAGGCCATCAGCCAGATGGACGACGTAACCCAGCAGAACGCTGCGCTGGTGGAAGAGGCTGCGGCCGCCTCAGAGTCGTTGCAGTCTCAAGCCGTCAATCTGGCGGAAGTGGTCAGTGTGTTCAAGCTGGATGGAATGGGTTATCAGCAGCAAGCTGCACGCTCAGGCTTTCAAAGCCGTGCGCCAGCGATGCTGGGTGCGTCGAAGGGCGCGAAAGCGAGGCCCCTGTCGGCAACCGGTCAGAAGAAGCTTGCGACGAGCCCTAGCAGTGATGGTGAGTGGGAAGAGTTTTGAAGGAGTAATCGATCCTGACATGTTCCGTTTTTTGGCGGGGCATAGGGAGATTCCTGGCACCTAGCCAGGAACGATGATTTTGAAGTGAATAATTCAGGGTGTTGCAACATGAAACTTAAGTCGAAAATTGTATTAAGCATGGTGACGGTAATCGTGCTGTTCAGCATTGCAATCAGCGTAGCGTTGACAGGCATGCAGCGTAACAAGAGCCAGTTTGAACATTTTCTCGAGGAGGATCTCGCACTCGCTCAGGCTGCAACCAGCTTGTATACCCAGGGACTGCAGATGGGGCAGGCCTTGCGCAACATTGTCATGGATCCCACCAACCAGGCAGCCTTCAAGAATATGGATCAGGCCGCCAAGGAATTCAAAGATGTCAGCCAAAAGGCTTTGTCCCTGGCAGTAGCCAATCCACAAGACCTGAAGATTCTGGAAGAAGTGGCAGCATTGCGCGAACAGCAAATTCCTATTCAGGCCAAAATTATTTCGCTTGCCGGAACAAATCGATCCGCAGCTATTGCCGCTATCAGCAAGGAAGAAACACCTGTCTGGCGCAACATTCGGGGACGATTGCTGGACTTTACCCAGGCCAGGCAAGCTGCAGTTGAAGCGACCAAAGCCGAGATGGTTGCGTTTAGCCGGCGTATGCTCATGACTTCGCTAGCACTGGTGCTGGCAGCGTTGATCGCTTCTACCGCGATCGTGTACTGGCTGGTCGGTCAAATCATGAAACAGCTAGGCGGGGAACCCCAATATGCTGTGGAAGTTGCCCGCGGGATTGCGAATGGAGATTTGTCAAAATCCATTTCTCTCCGGGGTGGAGACACGTCAAGCCTCCTGTTTTCCATCAATGCAATGCGTGAACATCTGATTAATACGATCGGCGAAATCAGGAACTCAACCGAGACCATTTCCGTTGCCTCGCGCGAGATTGCCTCGGGCAATGCGGACTTGTCCTCGCGCACCGAATCGCAGGCATCGAGCCTGGAAGAAACTGCCAGCTCGATGGAAGAGCTGACCAGCACCGTCAAGCAGAATGCCGAGAACGCGCGTCAGGCCAATCAACTGGTGCGGTCCACCTCTGACGTTGCCGTCAAGGGCGGCCAGGTCGTCGGTCAGGTT
>JAAPAA010000213.1 GCA_012274165.1 Thiobacillaceae bacterium | reverse complement strand
ATGTACCAAAATACCCTTGCGCGTAAAGAGAAGCGCACCAGCATCAATGCCGAATGGGAGTCGACTGTCAATTCTCGTATCGATGGCGAGACACACAAGCAGTACGAATATCTGAAGGATCTGGCGCTGTTTCTGTAGATGCCATGCCGAATTTAACTATGAGCATGAGGCACATGGCCAATGTAGCCGCAAGATGGTCAAGTGCTGGCCTGGTATGCGCCGCTTTGAGTGTATCTACCAGTTTTGCAGCTGCGCAAGGCGTGCGACCGGCTGCGGCGGCATCTCGTAGTTGCCCGGTTACCTGGCTCAAGAAGGGTCAATTCGGCGTGTCGACGCACTATTTCCCGCGACGCCCTGACGAGATTGCCCGGGTCGCGAACAACATCGACGTGACAGCACTGGCGGCGCGAGCGGCAGACATCGGGGCTTCCTGGGTCTTGTTCACCCTGCAGCAGGAAAATTGGCTCTTGATGGCGCCCAATCAAACGTTCGCCCGCATCGTTGGAAGTGACCAATTCATGTCGCGGCGGGACGTACCGATGGAACTCATTGGTGAGCTCAAGAAGCGCGGAATCAAGCCGATCCTGTACTTGAACCTCAGAATGGACCCGACCCGAGGAGTGAATCGCCAGTTGGCCACTGCAATGGGAGGATGGCCGCCGACGGAGCAGTTGATCAAGAACATTTCGGCTGTGTACCGTGAGTACGCGGTTCGCTATGGATCTGATGTGGCGGGTTGGTGGATTGATGGGGCGGGGATTCCTGAGTTTGGATCGTCGCCCTCGCGCGAGGGCTGGTTCCGAACAATTTCGGACGCTCTTCGGGCCGGGAATCCGGATGCAATGATCGCCTTCAGCCCTGGCCTGCACATCGGACGTTATTCGCAGTTTAGTAACTATACCGCCGGCGAGTCGAATGATTTGGTACAGCTTCCTGCGGACGGTGGCTGCATCGATGGCGTGCAGTGGCACGAATGGACCTATCTGGGCGGCTGGTGGGGCGCGGATGGAACGCGCTTCGCGGATCCGCAACTCTGTCGCTATGCAGTTGCCGTAGTTTCAAGGGGCGGGAGTCTCACCTTTGACATCGGCACTTGGGGTGAGAGGCGTGACGGAATGAATGGCCCAAGAACCAATGTGCGCGCGGGCGGCGTCGCAGATGCCGCACAGGTGAAACAGTTAACGTGGTTGCATGAAAGACTAACGAAGGCGCAGGGCAATAGTAACGTGTGCGATTGACATGCGAATGCCCAGTAATGTTTTTACCGATGGGCCCCGGCTGCGGTGCACCCTCACGACACGGTGCAATTCACGAATGCCGATAGCTCGGCAAAGGTAAGAGCGACGCTTATGGAACAGCGAGGTGACGTCCCGGAAAATGACCGACGGCAATGGTTGGTCATCTTCAATTGCCAAGCCCAGGGATTGGCAAACTGTCTCACATTACTGAACAATGAGATCACCGTTGATCATTATGATCCCGCAACCTTTACTGCGAACCGAGCCGAAGTTTTGCAGTTGGCGAAAAATTGTGATCGAGTAATAGTGGCGCCTGAGTTGGAAGTCATTCTGGATTTTGATCTTGGGCCGGGAGAGAATGTTTGGCGAATACCTCCACTTTATTTTACGGGTTATCACCCTGATTCATGCAACCTGGCCGATACGGGGCCACTGTCTACGGGACCTCTTGGACATTACCATTCGGCTTTGGCATACGCGGCGTACCGATCGGGGTTTACCGAGAGCCAGGCCGTGCAATTGTTTGGTTCCGAGGCGTACGAGAGTCTTGGCTATTTTGATCATTGGACAGCTGCCGCGGAGCAACTCTTATTCACGTACGACAGATTTGGAATGAACCTGAGCGAAATATTTGTCAAATGGTCTCGAAGTGGTCCCTTTATGCACACAATCAATCATCCTAAGATTCATTGTCTGCGCGACCTGGCCAAGGCGCTCTTGGTTCGCGCTGGGTGCAAGGTTTTCGATACGGATATTGTTCCGTATGACAATTTGATCAATGGTCCCATCTATCCGGTGTATACCGAGCTAGGCACCCGATTAGGGGTGCGCGGCTCTTACGGTTTTAAGTCCGGGGACACGTTTCGTCTGAAGACGCTTGAGCAATTCGTCGCAGCATGTTTTCATGTCTACCGGGGTGCACCAGAAACGCGCGCGTCAATGGAGATATTCTTGCCAAGGTTGGATCAGGCAGTTTCCTTCGTCAAGGGGCGCAAGTGAGCACCCACCCTTATCAGGCGTTGCCCGATCAACAATTCTGGCGCCGCGCCGTAGCAGTCGTTGAACCGTTCCGGTTCGATCCGGTTACCACCGAGCGCTTTCAGATCGACAGGAATGAGCGGGTGGCCACTGCTGGCAGCTGCTTTGCCCAGCATATTTCCAATCGGCTGTCCCGCATGGGGTTCAATTACTTCGTGACGGAGCCTGGCAAGCATCTCGAACCCCAGCGACGCACGGCACTTAACTATGGCGTGTTTTCGGCCCGTTTCGGAAACCTGTACACGACGCGGCAGCTGCTGCAGCTGTTTCTGGAATGTTTCAACGGCCGCACGGCGGCCGAAGGTGTATGGCAGACCGACGATGGCCGTTATGTGGATGCGTTGCGGCCGCAGATCACACCGGGCGGTTACGACACAGAGGACCAGGTCCACGCCGAGCGCAAGGCCCACCTGCCCGCCGTGCGCCGGATGTTTGAGGATTGCGCGGTGTTCGTGTTCACGCTGGGCCTGACGGAGGCCTGGCAGTCCCGGGTTGACGGCACGGTGTACCCGGTGGCCCCGGGCGTCTCAGGCGGCGACTTCGACCCGGCCCGCCACGAGTTCGTCAATTTCGACGTGCTGCAGGTGATGGCCGACCTGGACCAATTCCTGCGGCTGCTCAAGGAGCTCAACCCCTGGGTGAAGGTGATTTTGACGGTCTCGCCGGTCCCCTTGATCGCGACCTATGAGCCGCGCAACGTGCTGGTCGCGACGACATACAGCAAGTCCGTGCTGCGGGTCGCCGCGGAGACCGCTTATCGGAACTACGAGTGGGTGGAGTATTTCCCTTCCTACGAGATCATCACTGGCAACTACAACAACTCTGCCTATTACGAGGCGGATTACCGTAGCATCAACAGCCTGGGTGTGGACCATGCCATGCGCTGCTTTCTGGCGCACTACGCTGAGGAAGGCGGGCGTAAAGCGCAGGCCCCCTTGGTTTCAGTTTTCCCGGATGCCGGCGCAGGCGTCGTGTGCGACGAGGAAGCGCTGGAGCAGATCCGGATTTAGCGGCGCGGACGGCGCGATATTTGCATATTTTGAATAGAAGAGGGGCGAATGAAGAAAGCACTGATCACCGGCGTGACCGGTCAGGACGGGTCCTATCTGGCCGAATTCCTTTTGGGAAAAGGCTACGAGGTCCACGGCATCAAGCGGCGCTCGTCGATGTTCAATACGGCCCGTGTGGACCACATCTACCAGGATCCCCATGTCGACAACAAGAAATTCATCTTGCACTACGGTGACTTGAGCGATTCGTCGAATCTCACGCGCATCATCCAGGAGGTGCAGCCCGACGAGGTGTACAACCTGGGCGCGCAGTCGCACGTGGCGGTCAGCTTCGAGTCGCCCGAGTACACGGCAGACGTGGACGGGATGGGTACCCTGCGGTTGCTCGAGGCTATCCGCCTGCTGGGGCTGCACAAGAAGACCCGGTTCTACCAGGCGTCCACCTCCGAACTGTTCGGGCTGGTGCAGGAAACGCCGCAGAAGGAAACGACGCCGTTCCATCCGCGCTCGCCCTACGGGGTCGCCAAGATGTACGCTTACTGGATCACCGTGAACTACCGCGAGGCCTACGGCATGTATGCCTGCAACGGTATCTTGTTCAATCACGAATCGCCGCGCCGCGGCGAGACTTTCGTCACGCGAAAGATAACCCGCGGCCTGGCCAACATTGCCCAGGGGTTGGAAAAGTGCCTGTACATGGGCAACATGGATTCGCTGCGCGACTGGGGGCATGCCAAGGATTACGTCCGCATGCAATGGATGATGCTGCAGCAAGACCAGGCCAAGGATTACGTCATTGCAACCGGGATTCAGCATTCTGTGCGCGACTTCGTTCGCATGGCGGCGCGGAACCTGGGAGTCGAGATCCGCTTCGAGGGCAAGGGCGTGGATGAGAAAGGGTACGTCGCCGCCATCACGGGCGACGATGCGCCAGGCTTGCGCGTTGGCGATGTAGTGGTCGCGATCGATCCGCGGTACTTCCGTCCGGCCGAGGTCGAAACGCTGCTGGGCGACCCGTCCAAGGCCAAGAAGGAGCTGGGCTGGGTGCCCGAGATCACGGTGCAGGAAATGTGTGCGGAGATGGTGGCATCCGACCTGTCCGAAGCCAAGCGCCACGCCCTTCTGCGGGCGCACGGCTTCACTGTGCCGATGTCGATGGAGAATGCGAATTGAGCAGCAAGACAGGTGACGT
>JAAPAA010000212.1 GCA_012274165.1 Thiobacillaceae bacterium | reverse complement strand
CTGCGCCGGCAGCGGTAAAACCTGGCTGCTGGTCTCGCGCATGATCCGCCGGTTGCTGGCGGGTGCTGCGCCATCGAGCCTGCTGGCGATTACGTTTACCCGCAAGGCGGCGCAGGAAATGACCGACCGGCTGCATGAGTGGCTGCGGCTGCTGGCGCTGGAAGATGACGCAACGGTGCGCGAATTTTTGCGCGAACGCAAAGTGCCGGACGACGAAATCGACGCGCTGCTGCCGCGCGCGCGCGGGTTGCTGGAAACGGTGCTGACGGCGATGCCGGGGCCGACGGTGACGACCTTCCACGGGTGGTTTCTCGATTTGCTGAAACGCGCGCCGATGGAGTTTGGGGTGCCGTGGGGTGCGCCGCTGCTGGAGCGCACCAGCCTGCTGCAACACGAAGTGCGCGACCGCCTGCTGGCACGTTGGGCCGGCGCACCGGAATCGCCCGAGGGCGTGGCCTTGCTGACGCTGCTGGATGACATCGGCGAACACAATCTGAATGCGCTGCTGACGAAGTTTTTACACGCGCGGGCGGAGTGGTGGGCGTATACCGCGGGCCAGTCTGACCCGGTGGCCTATGCGCTGGAACAGCTGCGCCCCGGATTGCACGCCGATCTGGAGAGCGACCCAGTGGCCGCTTTCTGGGCCGACGCGTTGATGGCGGCACGCGTGAAGCGAGTGGGCTTTGCGCTGGAAAAAGGCGGCAAGAGCGAGCGGGATCGCGCGCCGGAAATCCAGCGCAGTCTGGCGCTCGATCCCGATAGCGCGCACGCCGCGCTGATGAAGCACCTGATGACTGCGGGCAAGCGGCGCAAGAAGCAGGCAACCAAAGAACTGGAAACAGCGCTCGGCGCTGAACTCGACACCTATCTGCGCGATCTCGAGACGCTGGAAAGCGCGCTTGAAACCATCACGGCGATCCAGACCGACCAGCGCATCTGGGCGCTCAACCGCCACGGCCTGCTGCTCGGCCACGCGCTGCTCGAGGCGTATCAGGATGCCAAGGCGCAGCAGGGCGTGATCGATTTTGCCGATGCCGAATGGCAGGCCTGCCGCCTGCTGCAAAGCGAGGAACACGCGCCGGGGCTGGCGCTGAAGCTGGATGCGCGCTACCGCCATTTGCTGCTCGACGAATTCCAGGACACCAATCCGCTGCAGTGGCAGGCACTCTCCACCTGGCTGACTGCGGCGCGTGAGGCCGACAGCACGATGACGGTGTTCATGGTGGGCGACCCCAAGCAGGCGATCTACCGGTTCCGGCGCGGGGAGGCGCGCGTGTTCACTGCCGCAGCGGAGTTTCTGCACGAGAAATTCGCCGCTCCGCTGTTCAGCACCAGCATGACGCGGCGGCTGTCGCCTGCAGTGGTGCAGGCGCTCAACCCGGTGTTTGCGGGGATTGCGGGCTTTGATCAACACAGCCACGCGCCCGAAAATGCAAGCCGCCCCGGCGCGCTGCGTTGTCTGCCCATTCAAGTGGAAAAAACCGAAGCCGCAGTTGCAGCGGGCTTGCGCAATCCGCTCACCACGCCTCTGGCCGAAGCCTCCGATCGCGCGGTGCATGTCGAGGCGCAGGTTTTCGCCCGGACGTTGCGCGACGAGGTGCTGGGGCGCTGGAGCGTGGTCGACAAAGAAACGAAAATCAGCCATCCCGCGCGCGCCGGCGACGTGACCGCGCTGGTGAAGAAGCGCACCCATTTGCACGTTTACGAGCGTGCACTGGAAGCCGTGGGCATCCCCTTCATCACCTCGCGGCGCGGCGGTCTGCTGCACGCGCTGGAAGCGCAGGACCTGATCGCGCTGCTGGAAACCCTGTTGCTGCCGCACGCCGAGCTGAAGCTCGCGCATGTGCTGAAGAGCCCGGTGTTCGGCTGCAGCGATGACGATCTGCTGCATGTGTTTGCCGCGCAGCCCGGCGACGACACGCGCGGCTGGACGCGCTTGGGAACGTTGTCTGGGCTTGCCGATTGCCCGCCCACACTTGCGCGGGCCTGGCGCCTGCTCGACGGCTGGCGCGCGCAGCTGGGCGCGCTGCCGGTGCATGATCTTCTCGACCGCATCTATTTCGAAGGCGATCTAGAGGCGCGTTACGCCGCCGCCGCGCCGGCGGCGATGCGCCCGCAGATCGCCGCCAACCTGCGCGCCTTCATGCAGCTGGCGCTGACGCAGGACGCCGGGCGCTACCCGACGCTGGCCGGCTTCATCCGTGAGCTGGCTTCGCTGATCGACGACAGCGATGCGGCGCCGGGCGAAGGGCTGGCAGCGAACGGCGAAAACGCGGTGCGCCTACTCACCATACACGGCTCGAAAGGACTGGAAGCGCCGATAGTCTGGCTGCTCGGCGGCAGCGACCATGCGCGCGGCGACAGCTACGCGGTGCTGGCGCCGTGGCCGCCGACGGCGGCGCAACCCGAACACTTTTCCCTGTTCGGCAAACTGGACGAACGCGGCGCATGGCGCGAGCACTGGTTCAGCGAAGAAGCCGGGCTGGCGCAGCGCGAATCCGACAACCTGCTGTATGTGGCGCTCACCCGCGCCAAACAGGGGCTGATCGTCAGCGGCGATGCAGAAAAAAACGCCTGGCTGCAGCGCGTCGAGGCGGCGTGGCAGGACATGGATCTGCCATCCGGCCTGCCGGCTGCGCCCGCGTCAGAATGCCAGCTGCCGCCAACTGCGCCACCCCGCATCAGCGCCCCGGCGATCGGCCAACGGCTGCCGCCCGTCGCGCCCAGCCCCGCCGCCGCCAGCGGTGAACTGTTTCACGCCTGTCTCGAAGTCCATGCGCCCGGAGGCGATGTGGTGAACGGCACGCCGCGCGACTTGCCCGCCCTGGCGCAACGTCTCAGTCTTGCTACAGAGCTTGCACGCATCGAAAGCGCTGCCCGCGCCCTGCTGGCGCAGCCGCATCTGGCGCGCTTCTTCGACCCCGCGCAGTACCGGCGCGCGCACAACGAACTGGCGCTACTTGACGCCAGTGGGCGCACGCAGCGGCTCGACCGCGTAGTGGAGTTCGACGACGCGGTATGGCTGATCGACTACAAAACCGGTGACGACAGCTGTGCCGTCAGCGAAACACTCCTGGCCGAACGCCACCGCCCCCAGCTGGCAGGCTATCAGACGCTGCTCGCTGCGCTCTATCCCGACCGCCCCATCCACGCCGCCCTGCTGCTGGCCGATGGCCGACTGATCTCCCTTACTCCGGAGTACGCACTGTGATCAACAAACCCTATTCCGAGTCCTGCGAACAAAACCGCGAACCGATACTGGCGGTACTCAAGCAAGCCTTTGCCGACCGCAGTCAGGTGTTGGAAATCGGCAGTGGCACCGGCCAGCACGCTGTCTATTTCGGCGCCGACCTGCCCTATCTGCGCTGGCAGACAAGCGATGTGCTGGCGTATCACCCCGGCATTCGTGCCTGGCTGGCCGATGCAGCATTGCCTAATGTATTGGCGCCGCTTGAACTCGATGTCAGTCTGCAGCATTGGCCCAACAGCCGCTACGATGCGGTGTTTTCAGCCAACACCCTGCACATCATGGGCTGGCCCGAGGTGATCCGGTTTTTTGAGGGGGTGGGCGCAGTGCTGGCGCCGGGGGGTGTACTGGTGGTGTATGGCCCGTTCAATTACAACGGCCAGTTCACGTCGGAGAGCAATGCCCGCTTTGACGGCTGGCTGAAAGCACGCGATCCCGCGTCCGGGGTGCGCGACTTCGAGGCGGTGGACGCGCTGGCGCGTGGGCAAGGCCTGATCCTGCAACAGGACATCGCCATGCCGGCGAACAATCGCAGTCTGGTGTGGCGGCGCCTCGGTTAATTATTCCATTGCCCAATTTCGTCTTTTCCTTATGAATGGCTTTGCTATAACAAAGCCATCTTGGGCCGGGGGCAATCATGCGTATCGCCGAACTGATTCAACGCTGGAAGAAAGGTGAGCCCGCTCGCACGTCAGTGCGCGCTTACTCTGTTCATTTACCATTGCGCGACGCCGCCCGCGTCGAAGCGCTGCACTTGATGTATCCCGATTCCAGCGAATCCCAGTTGATGGCCGATCTGATCCGCGCCGCGCTCGACGAGCTGGAAGTCGCCATGCCCTACATTCCCGGCCAACGCATCATCGCCGAGGATGATTACGGCGACCCGATCTACGAAGACCTCGGGCCGACCCCCCAGTTTTACTCGCTGTCGCACGAAATCCTGCGCAAACTGACGGACACCCTGACGCTTAAATAATAATTGTCGGATTAATTTACATCTCTCATGTGTTTTTCATTTATTTGACTCACAAACTCTATCCAAAGCTTCGTATTTTCTAACGCAAACAGAAGTGGCACGGCAATTGCTAAGCATCCGTTACAACTATTTCAATATAAGCGGACATCATGTACCTCGGCCCAGCCGTTTTCTTTACCGTATTTGCCAGCCTGTTTTATGTGCCTGGCTTTCTGGATATGCCCGTGGGCGTGCTCACGGCACGCCAGTTCATTTCTGAACTGCTGTTTGCCGTATTCGGACTGATTGCGCTGACGGCACTCGCGCGTTCGATCGAATTCGACCCGGTATGGCCGTGGCGTCCCGAGTTTCGCAAGCTTGTGAATTCGCTGCTGGGACGCATCTAGTCTT
>JAAPAA010000021.1 GCA_012274165.1 Thiobacillaceae bacterium | reverse complement strand
TCACCGGCACGAGCGCCAGCAGCTCCTTACCAGTCTTCTCGACGACCAGAATGTGCAGCGCCTCGTGGAAGCCTGGGCTGCGCCATTCCTCGCTGAGCGCGCGGAGATCCAGCGGGCCACCGCGCTTGAACGCCGACCTGACATCCCCGGCGGCCAGGGCGTCTTCCAGGATCGCCCGGACGCACAAGTAGTCCGACAGCCGTTCGTAGCCAATGATGATGGCGGGCGCGTGTTGGTTTGCAGCCTTGTCCCAGTAGCGCTCCTCGACCAGCAGCCCCTCGCCCAAGAGACCCGCCATCAGCGAGCGGGAGTAGGTCCGATCTGCGAGAAGTGCGTCGACGACCTGCTGCGATTCCGCAAAGGGCAGCCAGGAGCGCTTGGCTGCGACCATGCGACGGGCCACACAGTCCAGCGCCTTGGCGACTAGTTCCATGCGACCGTCGAAGTCCAGGTCAACCGCGAGCCTGGTGTTGACGCCGCTGAGATAGAGGTTGAACGCGCTGACGACACCGTGGAAGCCGCGGGGCAGCCGTGTCTTCCCGGCGTCGCGCAGTCCTTTGCAGAGCGTCTTCAGGTAGAGCGGGTTCCGAAACTCTGGAGCCAGCAGTGGCGTCGAGGGGAGGTCTATGCCGTAGTGCTCGAAGAAAGTGCGCGTGGCATCGAACTCCACGTTGTCGAAGCCGCGGTGCTCCAGATGGAAGGCGGCACCGGCCACTTGCTTGGGCACCAAGTCGTCCACATAGCTGCTTCGCACCGAGATCACGATGGTGATCCAGGGCGAGGCGTCCATGCGCCCGAGGAACGGTGCCAACTGCTCGCGCCACAGACGGGCGCCGGCACCCTCGTTCAGCGCGTCGATGATCAGTAAGAGCCTGCGGCCGGCAAGGCGCGCCAGCACTTCGAGCGCGCCGACGAACTCCTGGGCGCTCCAACCCTGGAGGTCGAGCTGCTGCAGCGCTTGCGTCCACGGGTCGCCGGCCTCAAGGAAGCGCTGCCCCATCAGCACGACGGTGGGGAGGCCTGCGTCCAGGCGCTGCTGCGCGAGGTCGCACAAGAGGTGGGTCTTGCCGCTTCCCGCTTCGCCCGTGAGGATGAGGAGCTTGCGATCGACAATGTCTCGATGCTTTGAGACCACGTCGTAGGTGTCGGCCAGTCGCGATCGAAGCTCGCGCAGCCCATGCGAGGCGTGGTCAGCTATTGCCGAGGGGGAGGTGCCGGCTGCCGCCTGCGCGGCCTTGGCCGCATCCGCCAGCTTCCACAACTCCGAGAGTAGGGCATCGATTTCGACCACGGCCTCGCGCAGCGAGGCGTGCAGCTTGTCCAGCGGGGCCGCAAGGAGCGGGTCGTCCAGCAGTGACACGAACGCGGAGAGTGCTGCGTTGCATGCGGCTCTTGCCGAGGCGGTCAGCGGGTCAATGGCAGGGTCAGGCCCGCGGATGATGCTGAACACATGGCTTCGCAGCCGTTCTTTGATGTCCGTGGCCTTCGACTGAATCCCGGCGAAGAACTGGCGGGTCCTGCCAAGTGCGTGGAACTGCTCGGCCAGCGAGAGCCTGATGTTGAGCTCGGGGGTGTACCGCGGCCCGGCGGACTGGTGCGCTTCCATCAGACGCGCCTGCAGCCATGCATCGTCGAGATGCCGCCCACCGAAGAAGAAGTTGAGGAGGCCAGCGTGCTCAGGTCGCGCAAGCTGAGCCAGCAGCTCATGGCTGCCCGCCCAGACGAACTCGACGGCCATGCGCTTCTTTCGAGCCATCTGGGTCCAGGTGGACACGCGGTCGTTCCAGCGGTCGCGGCCCGATTTCTGCTTCGAGACCCGGCCATCGGGCAGGTTGCACGAAACGCAGACCATGAAACGGACGAGCCGCGGATGGCCGTGAAGGGCGGCCTTGACCGACTTGTCAATCTGCTTCCACTGAGACTCATCCATGGACTGGAAGTACTTCGCTTGCCACGCCCACTCGGTCTGATCCGGATGAACGACATAGGCTTCCACGCCGGAGTCCGGGGTGCCCTTGCGCTCAAAGCGGGTGTCCGCAGGGCGGTCGGCCTGGGCGAGCTGGGTGCATAGTTCCTCGAAGGCGTCGCGCTTCGAGCCGTTCAACGGGTGTATCGAGTTCCAGTCAAGGTCCAGGGGCATGGTTGTCGCAGTCTTCTTGTCGTCGAGGGCGGGTGCGCAGTCGCTGCTCTCGGCTCGCGGCACTGGTGGATCGTACGCAGGCCGGTCTGCGGTCGGGCGCCGGGGTGCGCCTTTCCTCCGTTGAGGGGGCGGAACTGCACTTCTGCGATGCCCAGCGCCATTGACCGACGCCGTCATCTTCTCGCTCGCTAGGGTCGCCAGTGCTGTTCCGTTCAGCCTCACACCGACCGTGTTGAACGGCCGCTCCAATGCCGGCACCCGGCGTTAGCGTCGCTGGCGCGAGCGGCGGTTATCGCTGCACTGCCGTCGACCGTTCGACGGGCTAGAGATTGCAGCGTGAGGTGCAGCACCGGCCCGGGGTTGAGGACCGGCGGTTTGCATCACCGGTTAGTGGCGTCGGCCAAGTGGGAGTCTTGGCTCAGCGCCTTTGTTGGGCTGTGGATGCCACGCAGCAGTCGGGTCGCAGGACCTGTGATCCTGCTCTGGGCACGCTTGGGCACGGGCACAGGAGCGCAATGGTCGGAAACCGCCGCGTCGCACGGTTTGGGCACGGCGTGGGCACGGAACGCCATTAAGCGGCGCTAGCTGGGCACGACCTGCGGATTGACCCAACGGTCAGGACCGCCCCGACC
>JAAPAA010000211.1 GCA_012274165.1 Thiobacillaceae bacterium | reverse complement strand
TGTCAGCGACCGCCCCAATAGAGCCATTCCGTGATCGCCGTAATGGAGCCAGTCGAAGATCGGCGTAATGGAGCCACTCCAGGATCGCCGTAATGGAGCCACTTGATGATCGGCGTAATGGAGCCAGTGCGGCGTCCTGAAGGCCTTGGTCGAGTGATCCGCTTGCCACCCTGAGAACAGGTCTCGAACTCCCATCCACTCGCTACTCTCCTCGGCTTTTGCCAGGAGACGGCGATGAGCAAGAGGAGGTTCGAGATGTACCAGTACCGACAGGCCCTGCTGCGAATGCGGCAGGGCGATTCCGATCGTGTGATTGCGCGTGCCCGTGTGATGGGTCGTCCGAAGGCCGGTGCGGTGCGCGAGGTGGCGATCGAGCGCGGCTGGCTGGATCCGGCCACGCCATTGCCCGATGACGAAGCGTTGGCGTCGGTCTTCGCAGGTACGCCGCGAGCGCCGACGTGTGTGTCCACCCTGGAGCCGTACCGGACGCAGATCGAGCGTTGGCTGCAGGCCGGCACGCAGGGCACGACCATCCACGCGGCGCTGTGCCGCAACCACGGCTATGCCGGCAGCTATTCGGCGGTGCGCCGGTTCGTGCAGGCGCATGCGGCTTCGTTGCCGCCGGCGACCACGATGCGTCTGGACTTCGCACCCGGCGATGCGGTGCAGGTGGATTTTGGTTCCGGACCGCTCGTGCCGCACCCGCGCACCGGACAGGCGCTCAAGACCTGGATCTTCGTGATGACGCTGTGCTGGTCGCGCCACCAGTACGCCGAGATGGTGCTCGACCAGACGGTGGCGACCTGGCTGGGTTGCCATCGCCGCGCCTTCGAATGGTTCGGCGGGGTGCCGGCACGGATCATCATCGACAACCCCAAGTGCGCGATCACCCGGGCCTGTTATGCCGATCCGACCGTGCAGCGCGCGTATGCCGAGTGCGCCGAAGGGTACGGTTTCAAAATCAGTGCATGTCCGCCGCGCGACCCACAAAAGAAGGGGATCGTCGAGTCCGGGGTGAAGTACGTGAAGCGCTCGTTCGTGCCGACCCGGGAGTTCCGTGATCTGGCCGACGGCAACCGGCAATTGCACGGGTGGGTGCTCGAACAGGCCGGCGTGCGCTGCCACGGCACCACCCGCGAACAGCCGCTGCAGCGGTTTGCCGACACCGAGAAGTCGCTGCTGCAACCGCTGCCGGACGTGCCGCCCGAGCTGTCGGTGTGGGCGAAGGTGCGCGTGCATAGCGATGCGCATGTGCAGTTCGAGAAGGCGTTGTACTCGGTGCCGTTCCGGCTGCTCGGTCAGCTCCTGTGGCTCAAGGCCGGGAGCGCCACGGTGTGGGTGTTCCAGGACCACCAACTCGTCGCCACCCATCCGCGCGCGACGGCCTCTGGCCAGCGCTCGACCGTGCGCGATCACCTGCCACCGGCGGCACTGGCCTGGTCGATGGCCGATCCGCAGTACTGCCTGGCCGCCGCCGAGCGGATCGGCGTGCATTGCCGGCGCGTGATCGAGGCCCTGTTCGCCGATCGCGTGCTCGACAACCTGCGCTCCGCTCAGGGCGTGATCGGCCTGGCCAAAAAGCACGGCAACGCGCGGCTCGAAGCGGCCTGCGAGCGCGCGATCGCGTTCGCCGATCCGCGCTACCGAACCATCAAGACCATCCTCAACCGTGGTCTGGACCAGCAAGCGCTCACGACCGCGGCCGACGCCGAGGTCGATCTGTACCGTCGCGGCGGGCGCTTCTGCCGCGATGTCTCCAAACTCCTCCACTGACCCCAAGGAACCGCCATGAACCCGCTCCCCGAACTCACACCAGCCCTCAAGCAACTGCGTCTGTCGGGCATCCTGGACTCGCTCGAAGCCCGCAACCGGCAAGCCATCGACGGCCAGCTCGCCTATACCGACTTCCTCGCCCTGCTGATCCAGGACGAGGTCGCACGGCGCGAGCAGAAGAAGTTCGTCTCCCGCGTGCGGCGCGCCAGTTTTCGCGCGACCAAGACCCTCGAAGGCTTCGACTTCGACCCGCTGCCCGGCCTCAACCGCAGCCAGATCGCCGATCTGGCCACCGGTCGTTACCTTGATGAGAAGGTGCCGGTGCTGATCGTCGGCCCCTGCGGCACCGGCAAGAGCCATCTGGCCCAGGCGCTCGGCCACTGCGCCGTCCGCCAGGGCCGCGATGTGCTGTTTACCACCCAGAGCCAGCTCACCAACAGCCTCAATGCCTCGCGCGCTACCGGCACCTACGAACGCAAGCTGCAAGCCTTAGCCCGCATCGACCTGCTGATCATCGACGACTTCGGACTCAAGCCACTGCGCGCCCCACACGACGAGGACTTCCACGAACTCATCGCCGAACGCTACGAGCGCGCCAGCACCATCGTCACCAGCAACCTCGACTTCGCCGAATGGGGCGATGCCTTCCCCGCCAACAGGATGCTCGGCGCCGCCACCCTCGATCGCCTGCGCCACGGTGCCTATCGCATCGTCCTGGACGGCGCCAGCTACCGCGTCCCGCGACCGGCTCCCGAGTCAGCAAAAACAGCCGTTGCCAAACCTGCGCAAAACCCCACAAACTGACCCCCGTTCGCGACCCGTTTTCAGGAGCCTGCAAGTGGCTCCATTAGGCCGATCATGGGTGGCTCCAATAGGGCGGTCGGTGACAAACGGTCGATCCCTGGGACTTCATCAAGGACAGTCATTGGGATTACATGAAAAAAGTCCGGCACTGCGAAAATGCGGACGATTGTGAACGGCGACCGCCGCCCAAGCTCGATGCACTCCTAACAGGCTGCTGAAATACCCTCCAAATTTCGCGCCCAGTTTCTCCCACGATGCTGCGATCGGCTTCGCTTGATCGCTAGTCACGATGCGAACGCGTTTTTTCGATCGTTTTCGTCATTTACAGCGGTTTTTCCGCCGATTTTCCGCCTTTACGTTGCCTGCAGACGCAATTCTCCTGTCGCTGCCAATCGACCCAACGTGCGCATGCGCACCAGGTTGTAGCCGGTCATCGCCAGAACAAAGATTTGATCGACTTTCGCCAGTCCGCGCACCATCACCTGTCGGATCGGGCCAACGAACTTGGCCCAGCCAAAACCCTGCTCGATCAGCCTGCGCTTGCGCTGGGAGATGCCATATCCCTCGGTCGCAGCGATTTCGTCAGGCATGGCTGAGCGACGGTTGCTCGTGTTCTGTGCCACATGGGGAATGACCTTCAG
>JAAPAA010000020.1 GCA_012274165.1 Thiobacillaceae bacterium | reverse complement strand
TAGTTCGTCCCAGTTGTGCGAGATCACCACCTCTTCGTCGGCGTCGGTGACGCGCGAGGCGTCCCACGCGGGCAATTCCAGCGTGGGCGCGGGCGGCGTGGCCAGGATGTCCGCGGCAGCGGCATGCCCGAATACCAGGCATTCGAGCAGCGAGTTCGACGCCAGCCGGTTCGCGCCGTGCAGGCCGGTAAACGTGACTTCTCCGACCGCATGCAGGTTGCACAAATCGGTGCGCGCGTCGATGTCGGTGACCACGCCGCCGCAGGTGTAGTGCGCGGCGGGCACCACCGGAATCGGCTGTCGGGTAATGTCGATGCCGAACTCGAGGCAGCGTCGGTAAATCGTCGGAAAATGTTCGCGAACGAATTCAGGCGGTTTGTGGCTGATATCGAGATAAACGCAGTCGAGGCCGCGTTTCTTCATCTCGAAGTCGATCGCGCGCGCAACCACGTCGCGCGGTGCGAGTTCGGCGCGCTCGTCGTGAAGGTGCATGAAACGGCTGCCGTCAGGCAGCAGCAAATGGCCGCCTTCGCCGCGCACAGCCTCGGTGATCAGGAAGGATTTGGCGTGCGGGTGATACAAACAGGTGGGGTGAAACTGCACGAACTCGAGATTGGCGACGCGGCAACCAGCGCGCCATGCCATCGCGATGCCATCCCCGGTCGAGATGTCGGGGTTGGTGGTGTAGAGATAGACCTTGCCCGCGCCGCCGGTGGCCAGCACGGTGTGGCCGGCGGAAAAGGTTTCGACTTCGCCGGTATCTTTGTTGAGCGCATAGGCGCCGTGAACCTGCCGGTCCGATCCGCCCGCGCGTTTGCCGGTGATCAGGTCGATGGCGACATGCTGCTCGAAGGTGTCGATGTTGGGATGGGCACGCACCTTGTCGAGCAGGCTGGTTTGCACCGCGTGGCCGGTGGCGTCGGCGGCGTGCACGACCCGGCGCATGGAGTGGCCGCCTTCGCGCGCCAGATGAAGGCCGCCAGGGGTGGAGGGGGCGGGGGTGAAGGCGACACCGTTGGCGGTAAGCCAAGCGATCATCTCGCGGGCCTGGCTGGCCACCCGGTAGGTGACGGCTTCGTCACACAGCCCGCCGCCCGCAACCAGCGTGTCGTGTACGTGTGCCTCGACCGAGTCGCCGGTGTCGATTGCCGCCGCAATTCCGCCTTGTGCCCAGTCGCTGGCGCCGTCAGTCATCTGGCGTTTGGTGACGATCGCAATCCGGCGCTGGTCGGCCAGCTTGAGTGCGGTCGTCAGCGCAGCGAGGCCGCTACCGAGGATGAGGACGTCATATCTATGCATGGTGTCGGGGAATGATAGCAGGCTCATATCGGGCAAGAATAACCCGGTTCGGGATGAACTTTTTCATTGCAGGGTGCTCAGACGTTCGGAAGGGTGCGGTCACGTATACTTCAACCACAATAAAAAGCAGCTAGGGAGTTATGTCGGATCGCGAATTGGATCAGGTGTTGGTCGAACGCGCCCAGCAGGGAGACAAGCGTGCGTTTGAGTTGTTGGTGATCAAGTATCACCGCAAGCTCGGACGCTTGTTGTCGCGCATGGTGCGTGATCCGGCCGAGGTGGAAGACATCACGCAGGAGGCCTTCATCAAGGCTTATCGCGCGCTGCCGGGATTCCGCGGCGAGAGTGCGTTTTATACCTGGCTGTATCGTATCGGTGTCAACACCGCTAAAAACTATCTGGTGGCGCGCAAGAAACAGCCAGTGTCGTCGGATGTGCTGGCGGAAGATGCAGAAAATTATGAAGAAGGTGATTTGCTGCGCGATATTGCCACGCCGGATGCGGAACTTCAGACCAAACAAATCGCCCAAGCGGTGAATGAAGCAGTCGATGCACTGCCCGAGGAGTTGCGAACAGCCATCACGCTGCGCGAAATCGAGGGCATGAGTTACGAGGACATTGCGCAGATGATGGACTGTCCGATCGGTACGGTGCGCTCACGGATTTTCCGCGCGCGCGAGGCGATTGCAATCAAGATACGCCCGATGATGGGCACCAGTCAGGATAAAAGGTGGTAACCATGTCAGCCCTTCGTAAACCCGATTTTCTTCCCCATACGGACGACGCCAGGCAACGATTATCCGCTGCGCTGGATGGCGCAACGACGCACGCGGAGACCGAGGCTTGTGTCGCGGCCTTGAAGCGCGACGAAGCCTTGCGAGAAGACTGGTCTGAATACCATCTTATCGGTGACTTGATGCGTGGCGCGGAACCGGTTTCGGATGATTTTATGGCGCGATTTTCGGCGCAATTGGCTGCTGAACCGACCGTGCTCGCGCCGCGTCGCAGGGTATGGCCGCAACGCGTGGCGGTAGCCTCGATTGCATCGCTGGCAGTGTGGGGCATGGTTTCGCTCAGCGGCTTGCAGCATCAGGGTGTACCAGCACCCTCGCCGATGGCTGGGGCACCGGAGTTCCAGCAAGTTGCGTTGGCAACGGAGCCGGTGCGTGATGAAGCTCGGCTGGCACCCTACTTGGTAGCGCATCAGGAATTTGCCCCGATGGCGGTGGCCTCACCTTATCAACGCTCGGTTGCACTTGCGGTGGAGCCGCGTTAATGCAGGCGATATGGGTGGGGTGGCGCGGTAATTGGGTCGCTACGTTAGCCGGATGGTTGGTGTTGTCCGGATGGGCATTAGCGGGCACGGCGCACGCCGCTGTCGCACTCGACTGGCTTAACCAGGCCGCAATCGCCGCCAAGCAGAAAAACTACAGCGGCGTGTATGTCTATCACCACGGCGAACACATTGAAGTGCTGCGTGTATTGCATCGCGTCGATGCGAAAGGTGAGCAGGAAAAGGTCGAAGTGCTGGACGGCATGCCGCGCCAGTTTTTGCGCATAAACAATGATGTGTATTGCCACTTGCCGGACGGTAAACATGTACGGCTGGAACGTAACGCACCGCGCCGTTTTTTCCCGGCGTTGCTGCCCGCGAATCCGGCCAGTTTGCTTGAATTCTACGACGCCAAACTGGGTGGCTCCGAACGTGTAGCGGGGCGTCTCTGCCAGGTGATACTGCTGGTGCCCCGCGATGGTTATCGTTACGGCTACAACCTGTGGCTCGATAAGCAGACCGGATTGCTGCTCAAGTCGCGAATCGTGAATGGCAATGGCAATGTAGTGTCGATGTTCGTCTTCTCGGAAATCGAGATCGGTAAAGTACCTGATGCCCAGTCGTTTATCAATGATCTGACGGGAAAAAGCATCCTGAAAGCGAGCCTGGATCAGCCCGTCAGCGTGACCTGGAAGGTGACGCCGCCGCCAGGTTTTATTCGGGTGCAAGAGGCAATGCGCGCACTGCCGGGCAAGCCGATGCCGGTGACCCATCTAGTGTTTTCCGACGGCCTGAGCGTGCTGTCGATGTTCCTCGAACCCGTCAATCCCCATATGCCGAAAATGCAGGGGCTGGCAGCTGAAGGTACGATTGGGGTGTATGCGAGCGAGGTGGATGGTTACTCAGTGACCACGTTGGGGGAAGTGCCGAATGCCGCATTGATCGAAACCGGTAATTCGGTGGAAAAACAGTGAGCAAAGCAGCGAGACAATCAGTGCCGGATCAAACCATGCTTGAACAAACCGTCGAGGTCATCAAAACCGCGCCGGACGGCATTTGGGTGCAGGCAGTCGAACCGTCGGGCTGTGGCACCTGCGCGGGACAGGGGTGCTCGTCGCGCCGGATTGCCGAATTGTTCCAGCGCAAGCCCCGGCTGTTTCTGGTTGAGTGTGATTTGGCGCTGGCACCGGGTGATCGCGCAGTGATCGGAATTGTCAATGGCAGCGTACTCAAGAGCGCGCTGGTCGCCTATGGCCAGCCGTTGGCTTTGATGCTGACCGGCGCGCTGCTGTCGCAAACGGTTCATCCCGGCGACGGTTCCGCCCTGATCGGCATGTTGCTGGGCGGTGTGGCGGGTTGGTTACTGGCGCGCAACAGCCAGGCTGCGCGTCCAGTGGTGTTGAGGCGTGAAGGCATGATTCATTTGATGAAAGGATAGTCAATATGCGGATGGCTTTGGCAACGATCGCACTGGTGGGGGCGATGTCTGCACCCTCATGGGCAGCGACCGTGATGGATGTGGCTGATCTGGTCGAAAAGCAGGGGCCGGCGGTGGTTAACATCAGCACGATCACACTCACGAAACGCAGCTCGAATGGCATACCATTCGAGATGCCGGACAACGAAAATATTCAGGAATTTTTCCATCGCTTTTTCCCCGGCGGTCCTGGCGGGCAGGCAGGTCCGATGCCGGACGTTCCTACCCTTGGCACCGGCTCCGGCTTTATTGTAGGCAGCGACGGCACTATCCTCACCAATGCACATGTGGTGAGCGGCGCCGATGAGGTGGTCGTCAAACTTACCGACAAGCGCAAGTTCACCGCCAAGGTGATCGGTGCTGACCCACGCACCGATGTTGCAGTGCTTAAAATTACCGCCAGCCATTTGCCCATCGTGAAACTGGGCGACCCGGACACCCTGCGCGTCGGTGAAGCCGTCGCGGCAATCGGCTCGCCATTCGGTTTCGAGAACTCGGTCACTGCAGGCATCGTCTCCGCCAAGGGGCGCTCGTTGCCATCAGAGAGCTATGTGCCCTATATTCAGACCGACGTGGCGATTAACCCCGGCAACTCGGGCGGGCCGCTGTTCAACATGAAAGGCGAAGTGGTCGGCATCAACTCGCAGATATACAGCCGCAGCGGCGGTTATCAAGGCGTTTCGTTTGCCATTCCCATCGACGTCGCGATGGAAGTGATGGGCCAGATCAAGGCCGGTGGAAAAGTCTCGCGTGGCTGGCTCGGCGTGGTGATACAGGAAGTCAGCAGCGATCTCGCCGAGTCTTTTGGTCTGGACCGGCCGCGCGGCGCATTGATTGCCCAGGTGCAGCCAGATGGCCCGGCGGCCAAGGCGGGCTTGCAGGCTGCCGACGTCATTCTTAAATTCAACGGCAAACCCATAGAAAACTCCGGCGATCTGCCGCGCATGGTCGGTACTGTCAAACCAGGCAGCACGATTCCGCTGGAAATCTGGCGCAAAGGTAAAGTACAGACCGTCAGCGTCGTCCTGGCCGAATTGCCGAGCGAAGATCAACTGGCTGGCAAGCCGGACAAAAGCCTATTCACGCGGCGGTCTCGCACTGTCCGAGCTCACGGTGGAACAACGGCAGGCACTCAAAATTGATTATGGCTTGCTGGTGGAAGACGCCACGGGCGATGCACTGCGCGCGGGTATTCGCATCGGCGATGTGATCCTGGCGGTGAACAACGGAAAAGTCGCTACGGTGCAAGCCTATCGCAAAGCCATCGCCGCGGTACCAAGCGGAAAGATCGTCGCCATCCTCGTGCGACGCGGCGAAGGGTCGCTATACATTCCGCTGAAGATTTCCGGATAGGGGGGTTGATGCCTGAACCGCCGCACCTCACGCTCTACACGCGTGCAGGTTGCCCGTTGTGCGAGGACATGGCAGAGCAGGTGCGTGCGCGGATGGGCGCGCATCGCTTGACCGAGGTGGATGTGGATGGTGATCCGTCACTGAAAGCCCGGTTTGGCTGGGATGTGCCGCTACTGTTTGATGGCGATGCCGAAATTTGCCGCCACGAGTTTGATGCCGTGGCGTTTGGGGGATGGTTGGAACGGGTGTGAGCTCACACTGTTTTTCCATAATAACTCGCGCTTAAGCCAGAGGGGTCGGCATTCGGCGGGATCACGAAAACTTCAGAAGCATATTAGCGAATAATGTTATAACTCATTGTCATAAAAGGATTTTTTGCCGACCAGATGCTCATTGTTCAAGCGCTACAGGTCATAATTGCGGGCAAGTCCTGCGTCAGACAGGATTACAACGACAATCCAACCAGAAAGAGCGAGGATGATGAAAGCTACCACGATGATGCTGTGTGTCTCTGTGCTGACGGCGTTGGCCGTGCCGGCTCAGGCAGCGGGCGACCCCAAGGTGGGACAAACCAAAACTTCGATGTGCGCCGGTTGCCACGGCATTCCCGGCTGGCGCACTGCCTATCCTGATGTATACAGCGTGCCGAAACTGGGCGGGCAGCACGCCGATTACATTGTGGCGGCGCTCAAAGGTTATAAGTCAGGCGAACGCAGCCACCCCAGCATGGATGCCATCGCGGGTAGTTTGACCGAGCAGGACATGAATGACCTCGCAGCCTATTACGCGTCGTCGTACAGCGGCCCGGCCCAATGATCGCGGAGATTCCCATGAAAAAAACATTATTTGCCCTCGCGAGCGCTGCGCTGGTTTTTTCGTTGCCGCTCCACGCCGCTGGCGATGCCGAGGCAGGTAAGGCCAAGTCCACCACCTGCGCGGCCTGTCACGGTGCTGACGGAGTGAGTTCGCTGTCGATGTTCCCCAAGCTGGCAGGGCAGAATCGTGATTATCTGTATCACTCACTTAAAGCTTACAAGTCTGGCAAGCGCAAAAATCCCATCATGACCGGGCAGGCACAAGCCCTGACCGATACGGATATGCAGGATCTGGCCATGTATTTTTCCAAACAGAACGGCCTGCATCTGAAGTACTGACACGCAACGAGTCAGCTAAAAAACGGGGGCGGCCATGTAAATGGCCGCCCCCGTTTTTTTTGTGTATAGAGGAATCAGACGTCCCGGCTAGCGGACACAAGAGCGGTTTCGTCCCGCCTGCTTGGCCGCATAAAGCGCGAGGTCGGCGGTATTGACCAAAGCATCGACGTCGGCCGTGCTGGTTTGCTTGGTGGAGACCCCGAAGCTGGCGGTGATGGTGAGGGTTTTTTCCTCTCGTCCGATCTTGATCGGATTGGACTCGAGAGCGATACGCAAGCGTTCAGCCGCTTGCATGGCCGCCTTGATGTCAGTGTTGGGACAAATGACCAGAAACTCTTCGCCTCCGATGCGGCTGATATTGGCTCCCCGGCGTGCCGACATGCGCAGAATCTCGGCGGTTTCGCGCAATACGATGTCGCCCACTGCATGGCCGTAAGTATCGTTGATCTGCTTGAAGTGGTCGATATCGAGAACGATCAGGGAAAGAGACATGCCGGACCGGGTGGTGGCACTCCAGATTTGCTGGAGTTGATCCATCGCCGAGCGGCGATTGGAGAGCCCGGTCAGGGAATCGGTCAGCGCGGCGGTAGCCAGGCGGCGATTGGCCACCGCCAGTTCGGCAGCAATCTGGCGCAATTGTGCGCGGTCTTTTTCCCAGCTGTTTTGCAATTGCAGCAGGCGTTGCGCAGCGAATAGCCGGATGCGCAGTCCCTGCGCGCTGATCGAGCTGGGCACATAGCCGTCTGCGCTGGCTTCATTCGCGCGCATCAGTTGATCTTCGCCGTGTTCGTCGCCCATCAGCAGGATATGCATCCGGCGGCCTTCCTCCGTTGCACGCAAGGCATGGCATAACTCGATGCCATCAAGCCCCGGCAGCTTGTCATGCGCAATGATGACATGCGGCAGGATCTCCATCGCCAGCGCGAGCGCGGCGTTGCCGCTGTCAGCGGGGTACACGACATGGGCGCTGTCTTCGACCAGTAAGGCCATGGTTTTGCGGCGACTCAGGGCATTGCCGTCCGCCATCACGATTCGCAGTGACAACGGGTCTTCCTGGGCTTCGGTTTGTCCCTGGCAGATTGCCTCAAAGGGCGGCAGCGATGCCGTTGGGACTTTCAGCAATTCGCCCCATTCGCGCCAGCTTGCAACCACCTTGTCGATAAAGCCGCCGGCGGTTTCGGGCGTGATGTCGAGCGCTTCGGCCTGGATGATCCAGGCCTTCGCCAGTTGCGGGCGCGCATGGGCGCTGGCGAGTCCGTAATCTGCCAGCTGATGCGACAGCCGCAAAATCAGCATCAGGCTGCTTGCGCGTGAATCGTGGGCAAAGTTGGCGTGTTGGGAATCTTCATAATGCGCCAGAGGCTCGGTGAAAACCTTGGGCAACCCCCAGTCGGCCATCATCACGATACCCAGCTCGGTGTGATCGGTTTCCAGCTGTGCCCGTTCCAGCTCGAGGAGCGATTGTGAGCGGTCGGCTTGATAGGTGGCCAGCACGCCGCTGTATTCATCAGGGTAAGCGGTGGCCAGCGCGAGTTGCCCGACCTGTGCCAGCAAGCCGCAGATGAACAATTCGTCGGTGGCAGCCGATCGAACCCGTGCGCCCAACGCCTGCATGGCCAGCCCCATGAGCAGCGAATGCGACCAGAAGGCCTGATAGTCGAATCCCTGGCAGACGCCCGCACGGTATTGGTCGAGTAATGAAAATCCCAGGGCAAGTTGACGCACAGACGTCATGCCCTGCCGCACCACGGCCTCCTGCACAGACACCACGGGTCGCGGAATGTGTGATCCGGTGTTGGCCAGCTTGATCAGTCGTCCGGACAACGCGGGATCGGTCTGCACCACGCGCGCGACTTCACCCAGGGTCGCGTTATCGCGCCGCGAGATCTCAAGCACAGCTAGCGCAACCCCTTTGGGGGAGGGAAGCTGGGCGCTGATATTAAGTTGATCAAGCGAGTTCATTGATTCATCTGCGATGTGGAGGGGTAATCAAGTTAGGGTTCCCCAATCTTATCGACAGTATTTCGACAGACTGAAGATCAATAAGCATCGCCCTTGGATTAGTGGCAGCTCAGCCAGCGATGGTCTTTCAGGCATTACCCAGTTGCTGATCCAGACAACGCAAATATGCCGCTGAGTCAAACGCGGTTTGGTAACGCTGTGCTTGCCAGATCATTTCCGCCAGACATTCCATCACCGCATGCTGTGCAGGCATCGCGTCGCCGTGCTGTTTGAGCAGCAGTTGGAAGCGCGTGCGGATGCCGGGCGGCTGGTCTACCGACAATTGCTCGCTGATCGCCAGGTGCATGGATAGATGCAGAAACGGATTGGTTTCCCCGGATTCGGGCTGGTAATCCCGCTCCAGATAACGCTCGGGCTGATCAAGCAGGGCGTGGTATTCGGGGTGTGTCAGGATCGCGTCGAGCGCGGGCTGTTCGGCTCCAGCCAGCGGTTGCCCGGCGCGGTATTTCGCCCATACATTGAAAAAAAATTGGCGCACCTGATCGCGGCTGGGGTTAAACATGGCCGGGATTAAGTCTGAATGGGCTTGGCTGAACGCAGTACGCGCGGGCTGGCTTTTCCGCTTGCCGGAGCGGGCAATGTTTTGTGCTTGAACTCGCACAAATCAGCAATGATGCACTCGCCGCATTTCGGTTTGCGCGCTTGACAGACATAGCGGCCATGCAGAATAAGCCAGTGGTGCGCGTCGATGCGGAATTCGTTCGGGATGGTCTTCAGCAGCTTTTTTTCCACCTCCAGAACCGTTTTTCCGGGGGCGAGGCCAATGCGGTTGGACACCCGGAAGATATGCGTGTCGACCGCCATCGTCGGCTGGCCAAATGCCGTATTCAGAATCACATTCGCCGTTTTGCGTCCCACGCCGGGAAGCGCCTCAAGCGCGGCGCGCTCGGCTGGCACGGTGCTGTGGTGCTGTTCGATCAGCATCCGGCAGGTGGCGATAAGGTGGCGGGCTTTGCTCTTGTACAAACCTATTGTCTTGATCGCGTCAGCCAGCCCCGCCTCGCCCAGCGCGTAGATGGCCTCCGGCGTGCTGGCCTTTGGAAACAGCTTGCGCGTGGCCAGGTTCACCCCCTTGTCGGTCGATTGCGCCGACAACACTACCGCCACCAGCAATTCGAATGGCGAAGCATATTCCAGCTCGGTGGTGGGGTGGGGGTTGGCCGCGCGCAGGCGGCTGAAGATTTCGTGGCGCTTGGCCGGGTTCATGCTGCGGCAGGCACAGCGGCGCGCGCGCGTTGCGTGCTGCGCGCCTTGTAGCTGTTGTTAGCAGCGATGAGCAGGCCTAGCGTGATGAAGGCGCCGGGCGGCAAAATCGCCAGCAGGAAACCCTGATAGTTGGGCAGCACATGCAGGACGAAGCTTTTGGCCGACTCGCCAAACACCAGATCGATGCCGGAAAGCAGGGTGCCTTTGCCGGCGATTTCGCGGATAGCGCCCAGCACCACCAGCACCAGCGTCAGCCCGAGACCCATTGCCATGCCGTCGATCGCGCTGTGCAGCGGGTGGTTTTTGGAGGCGAAGGCATCGGCACGCGCCAGCACGATGCAGTTGGTGGTGATGAGCGGAATGAAAATCCCCAGCACCAGATACAGTGGATGCACATAGGCATTCATCGCGAGGTCGATCACCGTCACCAGCGCGGCGATGATGAGGACGAATACCGGGATGCGGATCTCGTTCGGCACAAAATGGCGCACGCTCGACACCGCGCCGCTCGACGCCGCCATCACCAGCATGGTCGCAATGCCCAGCGACAACGCGTTGATCACGTTGTTGCTGATCGCCAGCAACGGACACAGGCCCAGCAGTTGCACCAGTCCGGTGTTCTGCTTGATGAGGCCGTTGTGGAACAGGCTGCGGAATTCGGTCATGGAAATCATGCTTGGGGCTCCCTGGCTGGCGGCGCGTTGAATTCCGCACGGTGCTTGGCAAAATACTCGAGCGCGTTTTTGACCGCTCTGACCACCGCGCGTGGGGTGATGGTGGCACCGGCACGGGCGTCGAATACGCCGCCGTCTTTGATGACTTTCCAGTGCTTTGACGATGGTGCGGCGAGCGATTTGCCGGAAAACTGGTCGATCCAGGGGCTCTTGGCATGATCGATGTAATCGCCCAGTCCCGGCGTTTCATGGTGGGCAGTCACGCGCACACCGGTGACGGTACCGTTCGCGTCGATCCCGATCAACAGGGAAATATCGCCGCTGTAGCCATCGGGCGCGATGGCTTCCAGCACCACGCCGCTGAACTGGCCAGCGCGCCGCGCCAGCCAGACAGACGAGGCCTTGCGGGTGCCCAGCAGATCGTCGGGCGGCACGCTGTGCTGATCGGACAACAGGTCGTTGTCATGCAGCGCGGAGGGTAAGACCTGGCTCAACAGGGCGAGTTTTTCGGCTTGTTGGCCGCGCATGATGGTGGGTTCGGTGGACTGATGGGTGAACGCCAGAATGGCGGTGCCGACGCAGGCGAATACCAGCAGGATGGTACCGGTGCGCAGCGCGTTGCGGCTGGCTGCGGTGGCGCTCACGCGCGCGGCTCCTTGCCTGCGCCGCCGCGTTTAACGACGACGGCTTCGCCATACACGCGCGGCTGGGTATATTGGTCGATCAGCGGCACGCACACATTCATCAGCAGGATGGCGAAGGCCACGCCGTCGGGAAAGCCGCCCCAGGTGCGGATGACGATGGTGAGGACACCCGCGCCCAATCCGAAAATCAGTTTGCCGCGTGGAGTCGTTGCGCCTGACACCGGGTCGGTGGCAATGAAAAAGGCGCACAGCATGACCGACGGCGTAAACAGGTGAAACCACGGTGGGCCAAAGCGGCCGGCATCAAAGAAATGCAGAAAGCCAGCGGTGAGCCAGACGCCAGCCAGAAACGTCAGCGGCACCTGCCAGCTGATGATGCGCAACGCCCACAGCAGCAGGCCGCCCAGCACGAATGCCGCCGCCAGCCACTCGAATCCGACGCCGCCGTAATGGCCGAAAATGGGCTGCGTCATCACTTCGTCAACCGTCAACTGCTGGTGCAATCCGGTTCGCAACACATCGAGCGGTGTGGCCATGGTGATCGCGTCGAGCGTGGCTTTGGGCACCTCACCGCCAAAAATCACCGCTGCGCTTTGAGCCAGGCCGAGGTGGGTTGAAGTCAATTCGAGCGGCCCCGCCCAGTGCGTCATCTGCACCGGAAACGACACGATCAGCACGGCGTAGCCCACCATCGCCGGGTTGAAAATATTCTGTCCCAATCCGCCGTACAAATGCTTGGCGACCACGATGGCGAACAGCGTGCCGGTGATGATTAGCCACCACGGCGCCAGCGACGGCAACGACAGCGCCAGCAGCCAGGCGGTGACGATGGCGGACAGATCGGTGAGGAAGGGTTTGAGCGGATAGCCGCGCGCTTTCAGCATCGCTGCCTCGGCCGCCAGCGCGGTGACGGTGGCGAGCGATAGGGTGACGAGGATGCCCGCGCCGAACAGCCAGACGTACACCGCGATGCCGGGCAGCAAGGCCACCAGCACCCAGGCCATGATTTGGGTAACGCTGCTGCGGTCGATGATGAAAGGGGAGGGCATTAAGGCGTCTCTTCAGATTCCAGCGGCTTCCTCGCCAGCTCACGGATTTTAGACCGGCGCGCTTCGATCTCCGCGATCTCATGCTGGGTGTCGGGCGACAGGTTGTCGGTGTTTTTGGGGGCGGCCTCGGCTTTTTTGGCTTGCGCACGCGCCAGGGCAGCAGCGATCAGCGCCTTCTTGGCGTCAGCCTCGCTCGGGGCTGCGCTGCCCGGTTCTGCGGCAGGCGCGGCAGCAAGCTCGGCGCGTTTGGCTTGCGCCTTGGCGGCAAGCTTTTCGGCTTTTTCGGCTTTTTCGCGTTCCTGGCGGAACAGGCGGAATTCGTGGCGCTCGCGCGCGAGGTCGGACGCGCGCTTGTCTTTTTCGTGCGCCCAGATCTCGCTTTTGGCGTAGCGATAAAAATCGACCAGCGGGATATGGCTGGGGCAGACATAGCTGCAACAGCCGCATTCGATGCAGTCGAACAGGTGGTATTCCTGCGCGCGGCCAAAATCGCCCGCCTTGGCGAAGCGGAACAGCTCCTGCGGCTGCAATACGGCCGGACAGGCGTCGGCGCAGCGGGTGCAGCGGATGCACGGCAGCGTACGTGGCAAGGGCGGGAACAGCTCGGCGGATTTGACCAGGATGCAGTTGGTGGCCTTGACCACGGGCACGTCGAGGTCCGGCACCGGCATGCCCATCATTGGTCCGCCCATCAATACGCCGGTGGTGCCATCGCGGTCGCCCGCCACCTGGATCAGCGTATCAAACGAGGTGCCAATCAGCACCTCGACATTC
>JAAPAA010000210.1 GCA_012274165.1 Thiobacillaceae bacterium | reverse complement strand
GCTGCGCGAAATCGCCCCTGTCATGAAAGCGCACTTGTGGTGCTACAACGGCCAGAGCCCCGGCCCGACCATTGTTGTGGTGGAAGGTGACCGCGTGCGTATCTTCGTCACCAACCGCCTGCCCGAGCACACCACGATTCACTGGCACGGCCAGCGCCTGCCCAACGGAATGGACGGTATCGGCGGGCTGACGCAGCCGGCGATTCAACCTGGAAAAACCTTTGTCTATGAGTTTGTCGCGCGCCGACCCGGAACCTTCATGTATCACCCGCACGCCGATGAAATGACGCAGATGGCAATGGGCATGATGGGCTTCTGGGTGACCCACCCCAAGGGCACGCATCCGCTGATCGAAACGGTCGACCGCGATTTCTGCTTTTTGATCAACGCCTACGATATCGAACCCGGCAGTGCGACGCCGCAGGTCAACACCATGACTGAATTCAATCTATGGACGTGGAATAGCCGCGCATTCCCCGGCATCGATACGCTCAATGTGCGGCTGAACGACCGCGTGCTCATCCGCATGGGCAACCTCACCATGACCAACCACCCGATGCATTTGCATGGGGTCGAGTTCGAGGTCACAGGAACCGATGGCGGACCGGTGCCCAAGTCTGCACGCTGGCCGGAGGTCACCACCGACATCGCCGTCGGTCAGATGCGCCAGATTGAATTCGTCGCCGACGCCGAAGGCGACTGGGCGTTTCATTGCCACAAGAGCCATCACACCATGAATGCAATGGGACACGGCGTACCGACCATGATCGGGGTGGATCACAGCGGCCTTGCCGGCAAGATCAATAAACTCATCCCCGACTACATGGTGATGGGCGAGCGCGGCATGGCGGACATGGCCCAGATGGAGATGCCGCTGCCGGACAACACCCTGCCGATGATGACCGGTCAGGGCCCCTACGGATCAATCGAGATGGGCGGCATGTTCAGCATGATGAAAGTGCGGCGTGACCAGAAGCGCGGCGATTATTCTGACCCTGGCTGGTACAAACAACCGCTCGGAACACAGGCGCACGAAGTGAACGGCGCGGTCAGCGAACCTGCCCGTGCACCTACATCGGCCTCCCCCACGGGCAAGCCGAACGATATTGAAGTAAGTGTTCGCAAACCTGCCGGCCATTCTGGCCATTAACGAAAGGCATAACATGAAACACAGCCTGCTGATCTCTGCGCTGCTGCTCGCCACCTCGCCCCTGCATGCCGAGTCCCACCAGCCCGGCAGCCCGCCAAGCACTCAGGCCGTCGTGATGACGGATGGCGTTGTGCAAAGGATCGATGCCGTCGCCGGCAAAATTACCCTCAGGCACGGCGCCATCGTCAATCTCGACATGCCGGCCATGACCATGGTGTTCCGGGCGCAGCCGCCAAGCTTGCTGGATAAGGTCAAACTGGGCGTCAAGGTGAAATTCCATGCCGAACAGATCAACGGCGCACTCACGGTAACGGCGATTCAGGTAGTGCCTTAGCGACTGGTCCATGCATTCGCCCGTGCGCCACCTGTCTTGTTGTTGCGCCTGCGCGATAGACGCGCGCATAAAAAAGGCAACCCAAGGTTGCCTTTTTACACGGCAGTCAAAAGCCTTGATCAAGTCAGCTTGCGCAGTTTCTTGATTGCAGCCAGTTGTGCCACAGCTTGTGCCAATTCGACCTGCGCTTGCGCGTAGTCAATCGTTGCCGCCTTGTCTTTCATCGCCTCTTCCGCAGCACGCATTGCTTCGAGCGCCTTGGCTTCGTCGAGGTCGGCGCCGCGAATCGCGGAGTCCGACAGGATGGTGACAACATTGGGCTGCACTTCCAGAATGCCGCCCGAAACATAGATCAGCTCTTCTTCGAGCTGATTCGGCACTTTGATGCGCACCGACCCGGGTTTGAGCGTGGTCAACAGCGGGGTGTGACGCGGATAGATGCCGAGCTCGCCGCGCTGACCGGGAGCGATCACCACTTCGGCGCTGCCGGAGTAGAGCGTCTTTTCTGCGCTAACGATGTCGACGTGTAGAGTCATGGCCATTTTTTAAACCTCGTAGGGGTCAGGATCCAGGGGGCGGGGATCAGGGAAGGAACGGCTACGCCGCGCTTTTCCCTGAATCCTGAATCCCGACCCCTGACCCCTCAGTTTTACTGAATCGTCTTCGCTTTTTCGACAGCTTCTTCGATACCGCCGACCATGTAGAACGCCTGTTCGGGCAGATGGTCGTATTCGCCTTCGACAATCGCCTTGAATCCGGCGATGGTTTCTTTCAGCGTGACGTACTTGCCGGGCGCGCCGGTAAACACTTCAGCAACGAAGAAAGGCTGCGACAGGAAGCGCTGGATTTTACGGGCGCGAGACACCGCCAGTTTGTCTTCCGGCGACAATTCGTCCATACCCAGAATCGCGATGATGTCGCGCAGTTCCTTGTACTTCTGCAGCGTACCCTGCACCGCACGCGCGACGTTGTAGTGCTCGTCACCCACAACCTGCGGGTCCAGAATCCGCGAGGTCGAATCGAGCGGGTCCACCGCCGGGTAAATACCCAGCTCGGCGACCTGACGGCTCAACACCAGAGTTGCATCCAGGTGGGCGAAGGTGGTGGCAGGCGACGGGTCGGTCAAGTCGTCCGCAGGCACATAAACGGCCTGGAACGAGGTGATCGAGCCGGTGCGCGTCGAGGTGATGCGCTCCTGCAGGCGACCCATTTCGTCGGCCAGCGTGGGCTGGTAGCCCACCGCAGACGGCATCCGGCCCAGCAATGCGGACACTTCGGTTCCGGCCAGGGTGTAGCGATAAATGTTGTCAACGAACAGCAGCACATCGCGGCCTTCGTCGCGGAAGTACTCGGCCATGGTCAGACCGGTC
>JAAPAA010000209.1 GCA_012274165.1 Thiobacillaceae bacterium | reverse complement strand
GCCCGAACTTGACGAAAATCGGCCCCAGGGCTTCCAGCGCGAGGCGCAGCAGCACTCCGCGCGGCTCGGAGAGCGGCCGCCAGAACAGCAGCGCGCGCACCAGCCAGCGCAGCGGCCGCACCCGCTCGTGGCCGAGGAAAAACTCCTCGAGGCCGAAGCGCAGACCGACAGTGAGAATGCGGAGCAGGCGCAGCAGTTTCATGTCGGGCGCGGATGCGCGTCCTGTAAAGGTTGGGGTATTTCCAGAATTCGCAGCCGCGCATCCAGCCGCGCCACATCGTCGGCAAGCGTGTCCACCGCGTGATTGAAGCGCGCGACATCGACGCCGCGCGCCATCAGTTCGGCCTCTTCCACCACGTATTCGCCGGCGTTGAGGCCAAGCGCTTCGATGCCGCGGGCGATGCCGGCGAGGGCATCGCGGCCGAACGCATGCAAGCGATGCGCGGCGATGTCGCCGACCAGCGGCGCGAGGTCGGCTTCGGCGTCCCACGATAACTGCTTGAACACGCGGTCGAGCGTGGCGAGCAGCGCCGGGTCGCCGCTGGTGTCGGCATCGCGCAGCGCCTCGCGGCCAAAGAATGGCAGGCGGGTCAGCATCGCGGCGGTGGGGCGGATGACGGCGTCGGGGGCGTCGATGGCCGCTTCGGAAAAATAGCCGTCGCCGGCGATGCGCAAATCCACTTGTGCCAGCGTCAGGTCGAAACGCACGCCCGCGCCCGCGTGGCGCAGCAAAGCCTCGGCCGCGCCGGGCGACTGGCGCAACAGATGATTGAGGCCGCGTTCGATGAGTCCGGCTGCGATCAAACCTTGAAGCCTTTATGCAGCGCGACGACGCCTGCGGTGAGGTTGTGGTAACTGACCTTGGCGAAGCCGGCCGTTTCCATCATGGCCTTGAGCTCTTCCTGGCCCGGATGCATGCGGATCGACTCGGCCAGATACTGGTAGCTGCCTGCGTCCTGCGCCACCAGCTTGCCCATCAGCGGCAGCAGCTTGAACGAATACAGGTCGTAGGCCGGTTCCAGCGGCTTCCACACCTTGGAAAACTCCAGCACCAGCAGGCGGCCGCCAGGTTTCAGCACGCGGTGCATCTCAGCCAGCGCCTGATCCTTGTGCGTCATGTTCCTGAGGCCGAAGGCCACCGACACGCAGTCGAAATAGTTGGAGGGGAACGGCAGCCGCTCGCCGTCACATTGCACGGTAGGCGGGGTTTTGCCTTCGTTCAACATGCGGTCGCGGCCTTCGCGCAGCATGGAAAAGTTGATGTCGGTGAGCAGCACGGTGCCGCTCGCGCCGACTTCCTTCAGGAACAGCCGGGTGAGATCGGCGGTGCCGCCGGCGACGTCGAGCACCTTCATCCCAGGCCGCAGCCCCGCCTGCGCCACGGCAAAGCGTTTCCACAAGCGGTGCAGACCCGCCGACATCAGGTCGTTCATGAGGTCGTACTGGGCGGCGACGGAGTGGAAGACTTCAGCGACCTTGGCGGCTTTGTCAGACTCGGCCACCTGCTGGTAGCCGAAATGGGTGGTTTTATCCATGGCAGACGGGCTCAACGAATCAGCCCGGAATTCTACCAGTGCGCAGACTGGCGCGGGATTGGCGTGGCGGACGGCGTGTCATTAATCAGTCATATTGCTGTCATAGTATGGCTGTCTTTGAAACAGGGCTGGAGTCAGCATGGCTGCCAATATTTTGCTGGTTGAGGATGAACCGGGCATTCAGGAATTACTGAAATTCAATCTTGCGCAAGCCGGCCATTCGGTAACGGTTGCGGGGGATGCCGAGCATGCGCTGAAGTTTCTCAAAAGCAGCTTGCCGGATGTGATCCTGCTCGACTGGATGTTGCCCGGCATGTCGGGCATCGACCTCTGCAAGCGCCTGCGCAGCGACGAGCGCTACCAGCCGATCCCCATCATCATGTTGACCGCGCGTGGCGAAGAGCGCGACAAGGTGCTGGGCCTGGACACCGGCGCCGACGATTACATTACCAAGCCGTTCTCGCCGCGCGAACTGGTGTCGCGCATCAAGGCGGTGCTGCGCCGCCGCGCCCCGCAAATGACCGACGAACCAGTAGAAATCAATGGCCTGCGACTCGATCCGACCAGTCATCGGGTGATCGGTAAAGGCCAGCCGCTGGATCTGGGGCCGACCGAATTCCGCTTGCTGCATTTCTTCATGACCCATACCGAACGCGTTTATGCGCGCACCCAGTTGCTCGATCAGGTGTGGGGCGACGACGTGTTCGTCGAAGAGCGCACGGTCGATGTGCATATTCGCCGGCTGCGTCTGGCGCTCGAACCCTCGGGCCATTCCGAGCTGATTCAGACCGTGCGCGGCTCGGGTTATCGCTTCTCGGCTGACGTGGGATAATCCGGCCACCGGGGTTACAAGTGGTGATCGACATGGGTTTCTGGTGGCGTCCGCTCAGCATGCTGGCTAGCGTGTTGTTGGTAGCACTGATACTGTGGTTGGCTTCTGGAGCCGTTACCGCGTTGGTATTTCTGACGGGGATCCAGGCGTTGGTGATGCTGCGTCGGCTGTGGCAGGAATACCGCCTGTCGCGCTGGCTGGAAAACCCCGACGAAGTGACCCCGCCCGACGCCATGGGGACATGGGGTGACATTTTTTACCGCCTCGAAAAACTCCAGCGCCGTCAGCGTGACAGCCGCAGCGAGCTCACCAATGCGCTGGAACAGTTCGAGCATGCCGCGCAGGCCGTGCCAGACGGCATGGTCATCCTCAACGGCAGCGACCAGATCGACTGGTGCAACCCCGCCTCGCGCAAATACATGGGGCTGGATTGCGAGCGCGACCGCGGCCAGTTCATCCGCTATCTGTTGCGCCAGGCGCATTTCATCGAGTTTCTCGATGCCGCCGACTACTCGCGGCGGCTGGTATGCAAATCGCCCGTGAATCGTGAAATCACCCTGTCGCTGCAACTGGTGCCGTTTGGCGAAGCCAAGAAACTGCTGGTCGCGCGCGACATCACCGAGCTTGAACGCGTCGATGCCATCCGCCGCGACTTTATCGCCAACGTCTCGCACGAATTGCGCACGCCGCTCACCGTTGTGGGCGGCTTCGTCGAAACCCTGGCCGATGCGCCGATGCTGCCAGCCAGTGAAACGCGCCGCTATTTCGACCTGATGCTCGACAACACCCGGCGCATGCAGCATCTGCTGGACGATTTGTTGACCCTGTCGCGGCTGGAAAGCGATGACCACAGCCTGAAGGATGAAGAGGTCAACGTGCCCGAGCTGGCACGGGCACTGGCGGCTGAAGCCGGCTCGTTGAGCGGCGGTCGCCACCGTATCGGTCTCGACATCGCCAGCGACGCCAACTTGCGCGGCAGCCTGCAGGAAATCCGCAGTGCGCTCGGCAACCTGGTCTCCAATGCGGTGCGCTACACCCCCGACGGCGGCGGCATCACGCTCAGCTGGCGCCAGCAAAATGACGAAGGCGTGTTCGCCGTGACCGACACCGGCGAAGGCATTGCCGCCGAACACATTCCACGCCTCACCGAACGTTTTTACCGGGTGGATCGCAGCCGCTCGCGTGAAACCGGCGGCACCGGGTTAGGCCTCGCTATCGTCAAGCACGTGCTTACGCGCCACGGCGCACACCTCAACATCCAGTCCACCCCAGGCAAAGGCAGCACGTTTTCTGCTGTCTTTCCCGCGTCGCGTCTGGTTGTAAGCCAGCCTTCGGCTACCGTGATTCCGTTTCCGGCACAGGAGCAAGCAGTCGGCTGAGCGCCTGTTCCAGCTGCGCGCGCTGTGTCTCACCATGGGGCGCAGCGTGGCGTTTTCCGTTGGCGGTTTTCTGTCCCCACACCGGGTTGGGGAAATGCGGATCGCCGGCAAAACGTGGAATCACATGCCAGTGCAGATGCGGCACCACATTGCCGAGCGAGGCGAGGTTGATTTTGTCGGGCTGCATCACCTCACGCAGAGCCGCTTCGGCGGCGAACACCACCCGCATCATAGCCAGTTGATCGGCTGCGGACAGATCGGTTATTTCCTTGACGTGAGTGTTCAGAATCACGCGCAGAAAACCCGGGTAATCCGGCTCGTCGGCCAGCACTACGCGACACAAGTCATTGCGCCACAGTACGGTGTCACCGGGCGTGTCGCACAGGGGACAACTCACAGCAGCACCCGCTCGATCCCGCCGTTGCCGACCCGTGCAAGATAGCTCGCCATCCAGTTTTCACCCAGCAACTGCCGCGCCAGTTCGATCACGATGTAATCGGTGGTGGTGCCGGTGTCGTCGCTGTAGCGTGCCAGTCCCTGCACGCACGACGGGCAGGAGGTGAGGATTTTCACCGGCTGCTTGCCCGCGCCCAGCGCCGCAACGCCGGCGCGGATTTCCTCTTCCTTGCGGAAGCGGATCTGGGTGGAAATATCCGGGCGGGTGACCGCGAGCGTGCCGGATTCGCCGCAGCAGCGGTCGGACAGGGTGACGCCGCCGCCGAGCAGCGTGTTCGCCACTTTCATTGGTGCGTGGGTTTTCATCGGCGTGTGGCAGGGGTCGTGGTAGAGGTATTTTTCGCCGCTGACGCCATCCAGCTTCACGCCCTTTTCCATCAGGTATTCGTGGATGTCGAGCAGGCGACAGCCGGGGAAGATTTTCTCGAATTCGTATTTCAGCAGCTGGTCCATGCAGGTGCCGCACGACACGAGCACGGTCTTGATGTCGAGGTAGTTCAGCGTGTTGGCGACGCGGTGGAACAGCACGCGGTTGGCCGCGGTAATCGCTTCGCCCTTGTCGGCCTGGCCGCCCGCAGTTTGCGGATAGCCGCAGCACAAGTAGCCAGGTGGCAGCACGGTCTGCGCGCCGAGTTCGAACAGCATTGCCTGGGTGGCGAGGCCAACTTGCGAGAACAATCGTTCCGAGCCGCAGCCGGGAAAATAAAACACCGCGTCGGCGTCGTCCGACAGCTTGGCCGGGTTGCGCAGGATCGGCACGATCGACGCATCTTCCAGCCCCAGCAGCGCGCGCGAGGTTTTTTTCGGCAAGCCGCCCGGCATCGGCTTGTTGACCAGATGGATCACTTGGGCGACCAGCTTGGGCTTGCCTAGCGAGGCAGGCGGATTCTTGGTCTGCGCCTGGATCAGCCCGAGGCGTTTGAACAGCGTGTGGCCCAGGCGCTGGCTGGCGTAGCCCCATTCGATCAGCGGTTTGCGCAGTGTCTTGATGGTGGCGGGATCGGTCGCGTTCAAAAACGCCATTGACGCCCAGGTGCCGGGGTTGAATTTCTTCTTGCCCTGCTTGCGCAGCATGTTGCGCATGGCGATCGAGACGTCGCCAAAGTCGATGTCGACCGGGCAGGGGTTCTTGCACTTGTGGCAGATGGTGCAGTGGTCGGCGACGTCGCCGAACTCGTCGAAGTGCTTGAGCGAGACCCCGCGCCGGGTCTGCTCCTCGTACAGAAATGCCTCGATCAGCAAGGAGGTGGCGAGAATCTTGTTGCGCGGCGAGTACAGCAGGTTGGCGCGCGGAATGTGGGTGTTGCACACCGGCTTGCACTTGCCGCAGCGCAGGCAGTCCTTGATCGAATCGGCGATGGCCTTGGTCTCGGACGATTCGAGGATAATAGATTCGGCTTCGAGCAGACCAAACGAGGGCGTGTAGGCGTTGCGCAAATCGGCGCCGTGCAGCAGCTTGCCCTTGTTGAAGCGGCCTTCGGGATCGACCTTGGCCTTGTAGCCGGCAAAAATCGCGATGGCGTCGTCGTCGAGGAATTCCAGCTTGGTCAGGCCGATGCCGTGCTCGCCTGAAATGACCCCGCCCAGATCCGTCGCCAGCGCCATGATGCGCGCGACTGCCGCGTTGGCGGCCTGCAGCATGGCGTAATCGTCGGAGTTGACCGGGATATTGGTGTGCACGTTGCCGTCGCCCGCGTGCATGTGCAGTGCGACGAAGACGCGGCTCTTTAAAACTTCTTTGTGGATGCGGTCGCAGGCTTCGAGGATGCGGGTGTATTCGCGGCCGACGAAAAGCTGGTGCAGTTCGCGCCGCACTTCGCGTTTCCAGGAGACGCGGATGTGCTTGTCGCGCAGCGCGGTGAAGATTGAGCCGCTTGCGTGCGGCGCATCCATATCGTCCGCATAGCCTTGCCAGAGGGCTTTGACTGAGGCGATCAGGGCGTGCGCGCGTTGCCGCTTGTCTTCGACCTGCGCCGGATCGGCGATAGTGTCTTCGTCTTCCAGTAGCGGCAGCGGCGCGGCGAAGAATTCGGTCAGTGCGTCGAGCAGCTTCAGCTTGTTGCTGATTGACAGCTCGATGTTGATGCGCTCGATGCCGTCGGTGTAGTCGCCCAGGCGCGGCAGCGGAATCACCACGTCCTCGTTGATCTTGAAGGCGTTGGTGTGTGCTGCGATGGCGGCGGTGCGGGCGCGGTCGAGCCAGAATTTCTTGCGTGTTTCGGCCGACACGGCGACGAAACCTTCACCGTCGCGCGCGTTGGCGAGCTGGACGATTTTCGAGGCGGCTGCGCCGACCGCTACTTCGTTGTCCGACACCACGTCGATCAGCAGCACCATGTTCGGCCGGTCGGCGCGCGGCGACTTGGTGGCGTAGCCCACGGCCTTGACGTAGCGCGCGTCGAGATGCTCCAGCCCGGCGAGTAGGATGTCGGGGTGGGCGTCGCAGTAGTTCTTGATTTCGACGATCGCCGGAGTGGCTTCGCGCGCGCTGCCGAAAAACTCCAGGCACACGGTGCGACCGTGCGCAGGCAGCCGGTGCAAAATGAAACGCGCGGACGTGATCAGGCCGTCGCAGCCTTCCTTCTGGATCCCGGGCAGGCCGGCGAGGAATTTATCGGTGACATCCTTGCCCAGCCCGGTCTTGCGGAAGCGGCTGCCGGGAATGATGAGGATTTCCGGCGAACCTTTGGGGGTTTTGCCATCGGCCGCAAAGCGGCGGATTTCGAAGGTGGCCGAGACCACATCGTGGATCTTGCCGAGGTTGTGGTCGAGCCGGCTGACTTCGATCCAGTCGGCGTCCGGCGTCACCATTTTCCACGACACCAGATTGTCCAGCGCGGTGCCCCACAGCACGGCCTTCTTGCCGCCTGCGTTCATCGACACGTTGCCGCCGATGGTCGAGGCGTCGGCCGAGGTCGGGTCGACCGCGAACACGCGTCCGGCGGCATCGGCGGCATCCATCACCCGCTTGGTCACCACGCCGGCGCCGCAGTGGATGGTGGCGACTTCGAACTCGCAACCGGGCAGGTGCAGCATTTCCACTGCGCTCAGGGTTTCGAGTTTTTCGGTGTTGATGACGGCCGCACGCTCAGTCAGCGGAATCGCGCCGCCGGTGTAACCGGTGCCGCCGCCACGCGGGATGATGGTCAAGCCGAGTTCGACCAGCCCCGCCACCAGCGCGGCCATTTCAGCTTCGGTGTCGGGGGTCAGCACCACAAACGGATACTCGACGCGCCAGTCGGTGGCATCGGTGACGTGTGAAACGCGCGCGAGACCGTCGAAACCGATGTTGTCCTTGCGGGTGATGCCGGCCAGGCGGCGCTGGATGCGCGTGCGCAGATCAGTGGTATCGGCAAACCAGGCTTCGAATTCGCGCACCGCGCGCCCGGCGGCATCCAGCAACTGCCCGACCAGCGGGTTGCCCTGGCGGCGAGTCTCGATCTCGCGCAGGCGGTGGCGCAAGGCCTCCACCAGCATCTGCCGCCGCTTGGGGTTGGCGAGCAGGTCATCTTCCAGATAGGGGTTGCGCCGCACCACCCAGATGTCGCCCAGCACCTCGAACAGCATGCGTGCCGAGCGCCCGGTCTTGCGTTCGCCGCGCAGCGTGTTGAGCGTGCTCCAGGCGTCGGCACCGAGCAGGCGAATGACGATTTCGCGGTCGGAAAACGAAGTGTAGTTGTAGGGAATTTCGCGCAGGCGTGCGGTCATGCTGTGGAGTGTCCGGCACCGCACGGGCGAGGCCGGATCGATCTGCTTCAAAGCCGGTATTTTACGGGATATGGGCGCAAGTCGTGAGTCGCTACAATCGCGTCAAACCCATCCAATGATCAGGGAAACGACCATGGCCGCTGTTTATGACGTGAATCCACCGTGTCTGTGCCGGCTTGCACCGGGGCGTTTGATTGATGTGCCGGGCGAGGGTGGGTGGTGAACCGTATCCTGCGCCACGAAAACCCGCTGCTGGTAGCGCTGGCGCTGATGGCGCTCGTGGCGTCGGGCATTGCGCCCTATGACCGCCTGACCTGGTGGATGGAAACGCTGCCGGTGATGCTGGGGCTCGCGCTGCTGTTTGCAACCCATCGCCGTTTTCCGCTGACGCCGCTGGTCTGTCGCCTGCTGTTTGTTCACAGCCTGATCCTGATGCTGGGCGGGCATTACACCTATGCGCGAGTGCCTCTTGGGTTATGGGTGCAGGATGCGTTCGATCTGGCGCGCAACCACTATGACCGCCTGGGGCATCTGGCGCAGGGCTTCATTCCGGCGATGCTGACGCGGGAAATCCTGCTGCGCCAGACCCCACTCAAGCCGGGTGGCTGGCTGTTTTTCCTCACCACCTCTGTGGTGCTGGCGTTTTCCGCCTGCTATGAATTCACCGAATGGGGCGCAGCGCTGGCGATGGGGGGCGACGCCGATGCTTTCCTCGCCACCCAGGGCGATGTGTGGGACACGCAGTGGGACATGTTTCTGGCGCTGATCGGTGCGCTTGTTGCGCAACTGCTGCTGTCACGGCGCCACGACCGGGCGCTGGCGCGCCTGGTTGGTGTTGACAGGGCCTAGCGGCCGCTCACCCGCTTGCCCAGGCTGACAATACCCAGTACCAGCGCACCAGCCGCGATGCCGGCGAGCGCATCGATCAACAATGGAGTCAGAACAGCGAGTGCACCGCCGATGACAGGCAGCGTGTCGACAGCGTGGCGGGCTGCTTCGAGCAGGTGATGCGCGGCGGGCACGCCGTGAACCAGAATCCCGCCGCCGACCAGGAACATCGCTGCCGTGCCTACTACCATCAACATTTTCATCAGCTTGGGCGCAGCCGCCAGCAGCATGCGGCCGAACGCGCGCATCGCTGCGTTGCCAAGCTGGCTCAGATAGAGCCCGGCGTCGTCGAGCTTGACGATGGCGGCGACAAGGCCGTAGACGCCGATGGTCATGACGATGGCGATGCCGGTGAGTACGGCAACCTGCTGGCCGAACGACGCGGCGGCCACGGTGCCGAGGGTGATGACGATGATTTCGGCAGACAGGATGAAATCGGTGCGAATGGCGCCCTTGATCTTGTCTTTTTCCAAAGCCAGCAGATCGACCGTCGGGTCCGCCACCGCATGCATCAGTTCGACGCGGTGCACGCTGTCTTCTGTTTCGCTGAACAGGTATTTGTGCGCCAGCTTCTCGAAGCCTTCATAGCAGAGGAACGCGCCCCCCAGCATCAGCAGGGGCGTTACCAGCCAGGGCGCAAACGCGCTGATGGCGAGCGCCGCCGGCACCAGAATCGCCTTGTTGATGAACGAACCCCTGGCGACCGCCCATACCACCGGCAGTTCGCGGTCGGCCTTGACGCCGGCAACCTGCTGGGCATTGAGCGCAAGATCGTCGCCCAGCACGCCGGCGGTTTTTTTGGCAGCGACCTGGGTCATCGCCGACACATCGTCGAGGATGGTGGCGATGTCGTCGAGCAGCGCAAGCAAACTGGCTCCAGCCATGCTTTAGTCTCCCAGCTGAATCTGCCCCGCCTTTTCGGCGGCGGCAAAATTCAGCATGCGCTGGATCGACAGCAAGGCTTTGGCGCGCACAGACTCCTCGATGAGGATTTCGTTGGCGCCTGACTCCAGCACGCTCGCCAGATTGCGCAGGCCGTTCATCGCCATCCACGGGCAATGCGCGCACGACTGGCAGGTGGCGCCTTCGCCCGCCGTTGGCGCTTCCAGCAGGATTTTGCCGGGGGCGGCGGCGTGCATCTTGTGGAAAATGCCGTTGTCGGTGGCCACGATGAATTCGGGGTTGGGCAGGTTTTTCACCGCTTCGATCAGTTGCGTGGTCGAACCCACCACGTCCGCCAGCGCGATCACCGCTGCGGGCGATTCGGGGTGCACCAGCACGGCGGCGGCCGGATGTTCGGCGTGCAGCTTCTTCAATGCCTCGGCCTTGAACGCTTCATGCACCACGCATGAGCCCTGCCACAGCAGCATGTCGGCGCCGCTGACGCGCTGCACATAATCGCCCAGGTGGCGATCCGGCGCCCACAGCAGTTTGTGGCCCTGGCTGTGCAGGTATTTGACGATCTTGACCGCGATGCCGGAGGTGACGACCCAGTCGGCGCGCGCCTTGACCGCCGCGCTGGTGTTGGCGTAGACGACCGACAGGCGGTCCGGATGGGCGTCGCACCAGGCGGCGAACGCGTCCGCCGGGCAGGACAGATCGAGCGAACAGTCGGCGCCGAGATCGGGCATCAGCACGCGCTTTTCCGGATTCAGGATCTTGGCCGTCTCGCCCATGAACTTGACCCCGGCGACGATCAGCGTCTGCGCCGGATGGGCGTGGCCGAAGCGCGCCATTTCCAGCGAATCCGACACGCAGCCGCCGGTTTCCTCGGCCAGATCCTGCAGGTCGGCCGAGGTGTAGTAATGCGCCACCAGCACGGTGTCCTGCTGTTTCATCAGCGCCTTGATGCGGGTTTTGAGGGCGTCGCGTTCGGCAGGCTCCAGGTTTTCTTCGACCATGGGCGGAGGCTGGATGACGGATTTAAGCGGTACAGAAAAAGCAGGACTCATCGAATCGAACACGGCGGTCGGAAAAGTCCAAAGTATAGCCGCGCACGGCGGGCACTCACATGGCGGCGGTGCGAACTGTCTTCGCTAACCGGCCCGGGGACAAGTGCTTTATCCTTGCGCCCCTATGCGCCAGCTTCTGCTCGACATTCGTCCGCCTGCCCGTCCCGATCTCGCCCGTTTTGTAGCGGGGCGCAATATCGAACTCGTCTCGCAGCTCAATTCCATGCTCGACGGCACGGCGACTGAGCGCATGGTGTATGTATGGGGGGCGCCGGGGAGCGGCAAGAGTTATTTGCTCGCGGCCTGGGCGGCAGCGTGTGAAGCGCGCGGGCTCAGCGTGGTGCAGGGTGGGGTTGCGGCAGCCGAAGTCGTCGTTGCGGATGCAGTGGAAAGCTGGGACGCCGCCCGGCAACAGGCTGGGTTTGCTGCATTCAACCAGGTACGTGAAGACGCCGGACTGTGGCTGGCTGCGGGCAGCCTGCCGCCAGCCGAGCTGCCGCTGATGCCGGAACTGCAAAGCCGGTTTGGCTGGGGTCTGGTGTTTCAGATACAGCCGTTAAACGATGCGGAGAAGCGCACTGCGTTACAGCAACACGCCGAAACGCTCGGATTCCAGCTTGACCCGCAGGTGGCGGATTACCTGTTGACCCGTGCCGCGCGCGACATGCAAAGCCAGTTGGCGGTGCTGGAAGCGCTGGACCGGATCAGCCTGGAAACGCGCCGTCCGATCACCTTGCCGCTGGCGCGTCAGCTGCTTAACCCGCCGGTCTGAGGCTTAAGCCTGGGGCGATGCTTGCTGCTCGGCGATGTCCTTGTGGACTTGCGCCATGTCCAGCCCCATCACCTGCTCAATCAGGCCGTCGAGCGCATGGGCGGGGAGCGAACCGGATTCGGAATACAGAATGACCTGTTCGCGGAATACCATCAGGGTGGGGATGGAGCGAATCTGGAAGAAACCGGCCAGTTCCTGTTCGACTTCGGTGTTGACCTTGGCGAACACGATGTTGGCGTGTTTCTCGGCGGCGGCCTCGAAGATGGGCGCAAAGCCGCGGCACGGGCCGCACCAGGGTGCCCAGAAATCGACGACGACGACGTCGTTGCCCTGAATGGTGGATTCGAAATTTGCCTGGGTGAGTTCGATGACAGCCATGCTGGATTCCTGCGTAAAGGTAAAAAAACGCCCGGTGGGATAGCCCCCGCAGGGCATAAAGAAAAGGCGCAAGGACGAGTCCCTGCGCCTGAGTGCCACCCTATCATGGATGGCGCGCCACCGCCAAGCGGGGCTCATAGTAAGGTAGATCAAGCCTGGCTGCCTGCTACCCTGGGTGCGACCGAAGCCGGTCGCCCGAAAACGGTATGTCTCAAGTCACCTGAAAGATGCCGCGCCGGTTGGTTTGCTGCTGCCCGCTGCGCACCATGTTCTGACTGTGTTTGAGGTTGTTGCGCACTTCGGCGCGGTTGACGGCCATGATGAGCTCGGTTGCCAGCACGCGTGCCTGATGCGGCGTCAGACTGAGTTCACAGCCTTGCGTTGCAAGGGCCAGAATCACGTTGTCCCGACCCTGTGTGTCTTCCTTCAGGGTGACATCGAGTGAGCCGCCTTGGTTGAGGTCAATCATGTTGTCTGCTCCTTGCGTTGTGTATGCCAAGGTATATGCAGTGTCCATGCCAGTCTCCTGATCGGGGTAAATCGATTGAAAACCGCATTAAATCAGGGGGGTTTGACAGGCTGATGAATGCGCTGCGCCCCTGCGCTGACGAGGCTTCGTCAACGCAGGGGGCGAGTTCATCACTTCTGGGCGGGAAGCGGCTGGGCGGCAGCGTTGACGGCTGCCGGATTGCGCGTCAGCAGGGTGTAGGCGACCGGGATGACGAACAGCGTCAGCAGGGTGCCGAGCAGCAGGCCGCCGACGATGACCCAGCCGATCGGCGAGCGCGATTCCGCCCCGGCGCCCTGAGCCAGCGCCAGCGGTACCGCGCCCAGCACCATCGCGGCAGTGGTCATCAGGATCGGCCGCAGGCGCAGGCTGGCCGCCTCGATCACCGCCTCGACCTTGGGTTGGCCGCGCGCGTGCAGCTGATTGGCGAACTCGACGATCAGGATGCCGTGCTTGGTGATGAGGCCGACCAGCATGACCAGCCCGATCTGGCTGTAGACGTTGAGCGTGGCGCCGGTGAGTTTGAGCGCCAGCAACGCGCCGGTGGCGGCAAGCGGCACGGTGAGCATGATGATGAAGGGCGAGATGAAGCTCTCGAACTGTGCCGCCAGCACCAGGTAAATGATGATTAGCGCCAGCCCGAAGGTGATCGCCAGGGTTTGCCCGGATTCGCCGAATTCACGCGACTGGCCGTCGAGCGCGGTGCGCGCGGATTTCGGTAGCGTGTCCTTGGCGGCCTTGTCCATGAACGTCAACGCCTCGCCCAGGGTGTAGCCGGGGGCGATGTTGGCCGAGATGACAGCGGCGCGCTGGCGGTCGAAGTGGTTGAGCTCCTTCGGCGCGACGGTTTCGGTGACGGCGACCAGATTGGACAGCGCAGTGAGGCTGCCGCCATCGCCACGCACATACAAGGCGGTCAGATTCTGCGGGGTGGCGCGCGCGGCGGGGTCGAGCTGGACGATGACGTTGTATTGCTCGCCTGCCTGCTTGAAGCGGGTGACCTCGCGCCCGCCGAGCAGGGTTTCCAGGGTGCGGCCGATGGTGTCGACGCCGACGCCCATCTGCGCCGCCTTGTCGCGGTTGATGTTGACCTTGAGCTGCGGTTTGTTGAGCTTGAGATCGCTGTCGGCGTTGAGCAGCCCGGGATAGGCACGCACCTTGACCATCAGCGCTTCCACCGCCTTGTCGAGTTCGGCATAGCTCGGCGCCTGCACCACGAACTGCAGCGGCGGATTGCGGAAACTCTGGCCGAGCGAAGGCGGGTTGATCGGGAACGCGAGCACGCCGGGCATCCCCATGAACATTTTTGGGCCGAGGCTTTCGGTAATCGCCATCTGGCTGCGGCTGCGCTCTTCCCACGGCTTCAGCATCACGAACGACAGCGCACTGTTGACCGGGTTGGGACGCTCCAGTCCTGGCGCCACCACGACGAATGCCGTTTCGGTCTCGGGCACACTCTGCAGCAGGCCTTCGAGCTGGCGCGCGTACTGGTCGGTGTATTGCAGGGTGGAGCCTTCGGGCGCGAGCATGAAGCTGATGAAGAAGCCGCGGTCCTCGGTTGGCGCCAGCTCCGACTTGAGAGATTTCAACAGGCCGAACGCGGCCGCCGCCACCAGCACGAACACCAGCGCGACGATCAGCGGGTGCCTGACCACGCGCGTCACGCCGCGCGTGTAGGCGGCGTTTAGCCCCTTCAGCACGCGCTCGCCCAGATTGAACAGCGCGTTGTGGCGGGTTTCATGGCGCAGGATCCGGCTCGCCATCATCGGTGTCAGCGTCAGTGCGACAAAGCCGGACACCAGCACCGCGGCCGCCACGGTCAGCGCGAATTCGGTGAACAGCTTGCCGGTGTTGCCCTCGGCGAAGGCCAGCGGGGCGAACACGGCGGCCAGCGTCAGCGTCATCGCCATCACCGCGAAGCCGATTTCCTTCGCGCCCTTGAGTGCGGCGTCGTAAGGCGGCATGCCCTCTTCGATGTGGCGGTAGATGTTCTCCAGCATGACGATGGCGTCGTCCACCACCAGGCCGATCGCCAATACCAGGCCCAACAGGGTCAGCACGTTGATGGTGAAGCCCATGGCGTAGAGAAAGATGAAGGCGCCGATCAGCGACACCGGGATGGTGACGAAGGGGATCAGCGTGGCGCGCCAGTTGCGCAGGAACAGGAAGATCACGCCGACCACCAGGACCATGGCTTCGATCATGGTCCTGTACACGGCGTCGATCGATTTTTCGATGAAGATCGAGCTGTCGAAAGCGACTTTGAGCTGCATGCCTTTCGGCAGGGAGGCCTGCAAACGCGGCACTTCGGCCTTGACTGCGCGTGCGACTTCCAGCGTGTTGGCGGTCGACTGCTTGACGATGCCCAAGCCCACCGCGGCGCGGCCGTTGACGCGTACGATGTTGCGCTCGTCTTCGGCACCGACCTCGGCGCGGCCGATGTCGGCCAGCCGGGTCAGCACGCCGTTGCTGTCACGAATGATGATCTGTTCAAATTCGGCCGGGGTCTTGAGGTCGGTTTCGGCCAGCACCGAGAACTCGCGGGTCTGGCTTTCGATGCGGCCTGACGGCAGCTCGGTATTCTGGCTCCTGAGCGCGACCTCCACGTCCTGCACCGTGATGCCGAGCGAGGCCATGCGGTCGGGGTCGAGCCACACCCGCATGGCGTAGCGGCGCTCGCCACCGATGATGACCGAGGCGACGCCCGGCAGGGTTTTCAGCTGGTCGGCCACCACGCGGTCAGCGTAGTCGGTGATTTGCAGCGGCGATTGGCGGTCGCTGGAGAACGCCAGCCAGATGATGGCCTGGGCGTCGGCCTCGATCTTGGCCACCACCGGGTCGTCGGTTTCATTCGGCAGTTGTCCGCGCACTCGCGCCACACGGTCGCGCACGTCGTTGGCGGCGGCTTCGGGGTCGCGCGACTGGATGAATTCCACCGTGATCTGGCTGACTTCCTCGCGGCTGACCGATTTGATGGTGCGGATGCCCTCGATGCCGGACAGCGAATCCTCCAGCGGCTTGGTGACCTGGCTTTCCATCACTTCGGCGGAGGCGCCGGGGTAGACCGTGCGCACCGACACCACCGGGGCGTCGATGTTGGGGTACTCGCGCACCGGCAGGCGGTTGAAGGCGATCAGGCCGATCAGCATGATGAGCAGGCTCATCACGGTGGCCAGCACCGGGCGGCGGATGGAAATGTCGGAAAGGATCATGACTCAGTCTTTGCGGATATCTTGGATTAAGCGCGGCGCGTGGTTTACGCGGATTGCCTGGATCAGTGCGGCTTGCCGGCCTGCATTTTTTTCATCATCTGCGCCGCCTGATCCAGCGTGACGACCGGCACGCCGGGCCGCAGCTTGATCTGGCCGTCGAGCACGACGGTGTCGCCGACCGCCACGCCGGAAACGATTTCGACCCGGCCCGGTTCGCGCTTGCCGAGGGTGACCTTGCGCAGTTCGGCCTTGCCGTTAACCGCCAGAAATACATAGCTGCCGTCCGGGCGCGGCACGATCACCTGCTCAGGCAGCAGGATGGCGCTGGTCTTGCCGCCAAGATCGGCGGTGGCGCGGGCGAACATGCCGGGTTTGAGCTGTCCTTTAGGATTGGCGATGCGTGCGCGCACCCGCACGTTGCGGCTGACCGGATCGACCACCGGGTCGATCGCATGCACCTTGCCGCTGAACGTTTGCCCCGGCAGCGCATCGATCGTCAGCGTGACCGGCAGGCCGATGTGCACCAGCGGCAAATAGGTTTCCGGCACCGGCACTTCCAGTTTGAGGGTGCCGAGCGCGTCCAGCCGCACGATGTCGTCGCCTTTCTTGATATAGGCGCCGGGGCTCACCTGACGCAGCCCGGCCACTGCGGCAAACGGCGCGCGCAGCACGGTCTTGTCGAGCGTGACCTGCTCCTGCTGCAGGCGCGCGCGCAGGATGTCGAGGTTGGCCCGCGATTCGTCGAGCGCCTGTTTCGAGATGAAGTTCTGCGCGACCAGTTCCTCGCTGCGCTTGTAGCGGCTTGCTGCCAGCTTCATGTCCGCCTGGGCGGCGGCTACGTGCGCGCGCTGTTCGGCGGAATCGAGCACCACCAGCACCGCACCTTTGTTGACCGGCTGGCCTTCCTTGAACAGCAGGGTGGCGATGCGGCCGTCGATTTCCGGACGCAGCACCACGCTGTCTTCGGCAATCAGTGCGCCCACGGCGTTGACCGTGGTGGATACTGGCGAGGCGGTGACTTTCATCATGTTGACCGGAATGAAAGGCGGGCCGCCTGCCTGGGCAAAGGCGAGTAGCGGAACAAACAGCAAAACGAACAGGGCGCGCATGGGGAATTCCGCAAAAAGAACAAAGATATACGATGGATGCGCACCTTATCAGTTCCGCGCTGAAACAAAAACCACGAAGCGGGGTCAACAGATTTGCGTGCTTGTAAGGATTGCGCGCGTGCTTCGACTATCGGGTAAGCACACTACTTAAAACTGGAACCCCGCATGCTGATACGCCATTCCGACCTGATTCTGCCGTCCGAAATTACCCCGCCCGAAATCTACCGTGAGCGCCGCCGCTTCATGCAGGGCATGGGCGCGTTGGCGGCGGGCGCGGCCCTGGGTGCGATGGAAGACGCCACTGCAGGCGCCAAGCTGGCTGGCGTGCGCGCCAGTACGTACACGCCCGGCGAGGACAAAACACCCTACAAGGATGTCACCACCTACAACAATTTCTACGAATTCGGCACCGACAAGAGCGACCCGGCGGCAAACGCGGGCAGCCTGCGGACCCGCCCATGGACGGTGGCGGTCGAAGGCGAAGTTCGCCAGCCCAAAGTCTGGGACATCGACACCTTGCTGAAGCTCGCCCCACTGGAAGAGCGCGTGTATCGCATGCGCTGCGTCGAAGGCTGGTCGATGGTGATTCCGTGGGTGGGGTTTCCTCTGGCAGAAATCATCCGGCGCGCCGAGCCCACCGGCAAGGCGAAATATGTCGAATTCGTCACGCTGAACGATCCCAAACAGATGCCGGGCCAGCGCTCGCGCGTGCTTGACTGGCCGTATGTCGAAGGCCTGCGGCTGGACGAGGCGATGCATCCGCTGACGCTTCTGGCGGTCGGGCTCTATGGCGAGGTGCTGCCCAATCAGAACGGCGCACCGATCCGCCTGGTGGTGCCGTGGAAATATGGTTTCAAGAGCGCCAAGTCCATCGTCAAGATCCGCTTCGTCGAAAAGCAGCCGCTCACCGCCTGGATGGCGGCCACGCCGGAGGAGTATGGCTTCTATTCCAACGTCAATCCGCAGGTTGACCACCCGCGTTGGAGCCAGGCCAAGGAACGCAGGATCGGCGAGTTTTTCAAGCGCGACACGCTGATGTTCAATGGCTACGGCAATCAGGTGGCCCAGTTGTATCGTGGCATGGATCTGAAACGGTTCTTCTGATGGGCGTGCTGCTGCGTAACCCCAAGCTCTGGATATTCGGGGTCTGTTTGCTGCCGCTGGTGCGGCTGATTGTTTTGGCGGGCAGCGGCGGCCTCGGCGCCAACCCGATCGAGTTCATTACCCGCTCAACCGGCACCTGGACGCTGGTCGGGCTGCTGCTCACCTTGTCCATCACCCCGTTGCGGCGGCTGAGCGGTCGTGCCGAGTTCATCCGCTATCGGCGCATGCTGGGCTTGTTCAGCTTCTTCTATGCCTGCCTGCATTTCACCACCTATATCTGGCTGGACCAGTTTTTCGATCCGGCGGCCATCGCCAAGGACATCGTGAAGCGTCCCTTCATTACCCTTGGTTTCAGCGCATTTGTCCTGCTTGTTCCGCTCGCCGCGACGTCGACTCACGCCATGATGCGCCGCCTCGGTCGCCGCTGGCAGCAGTTGCACCGCCTGATTTACCCCATCGCTTTACTGGGTGTAATCCATTACCTGTGGCTGGTGAAGAAGGATATGACGGAGCCTTTGATCTATGGCGGCGTGCTGATGCTGTTGCTGGTCGTGCGTTTGCCATGGGGGGTGAGCCTGCTGCAGGCCGCCCGCAGCCGTTTTGCGCTGGCCTGATCGGGGAAACGCCCAATAAAAAACGGGGGCTGAGCCCCCGTTTCAGATCAAGCAGTGTCCGACCTGTTAGAGCCCGAAAGGCTTGATCACCGGTGCTGCCGGTGTAGGCGCTGCTGCTGGAGCGGCTGCGGGTTTGGCAGCAGGGGCAGCTTTCTTCGCTACCGGCTTGGCGACGGGCTTGGCCACTGGCTTTTTGGCAGACGGCTTGGCCACCACCTTTTTAGCGACCGGCTTGGCGACGGGCTTTTTGGCTGCGGGCTTGGCCACCACCTTTTTAGCGACCGGCTTGGCGGCGACTTTTTTGACGGCTGCTTTAGCGACGGGCTTTTTGGCTGCGGGCTTGGCTGCAGCCTTTTTAGCGACCGGCTTGGCGGCTGCCTTTTTAACGGCAGGTTTGGCGACAGCTTTTTTCACTGCTGGTTTGGCTGCTGCCTTTTTAACTACGGGCTTGGCAGCGGCTGCTGCCTTCTTGACCGCCGGTTTGGCGGCGGGTTTCTTTACTGTTGCCATTTATCACTCCTTAGAAGTTGAACACATCACTTAACTACTACAGCTTGAAGCCACGTGCAGTCAGAAATTGCACTTCCAAAGCGTGGTACCGACAGGCCGACTTGCCCGAAACCCGCTCATTACGGGCGATACCGAGGCTCCGCTTGGTGAGGCTCATTCTAGTGAGTTTTCAAAGAGGTTCAATGAATAGACCAAGAGCGGTGAAAACAATTTGCTGAAAAATGTAGCGATCAAGCAAAATGTAGCGACTCGATACTAAAACCGGCTGAATTACAGGTCAGTGCGTTTTGCTTGAAGTCAATCAACAAGCCGTTCTCCAGCCATCATGCCGGCCTGTGTTTCGCGCTCTCGAATGAGGTTGATTTCATTCTTGTCGACCATTATTTCTGCTGCGCGCGGGCGGGAATTGTAGTTTGACGCCATGCTCATGCCGTACGCGCCTGCCGAAAGGAGGGCCAGCAGGTCGCCTTCCTCGATCGACAAGTCGCGCGCAAAGCCAAGAAAGTCACCGGTTTCGCAGATCGGGCCAACAATGTCGTAGCGCCGGGCAGGGGTGTTTCGCTGAGCGACGGCAACAATTTCGTGATACGCCTCGTACAGCGCGGGACGCATCAGGTCGTTCATTGCGGCATCAACGATGGCGAAACTTTTGTCTTCACCGGGCTTCAGGTATTCGACCCGGGTAAGCAGCAGGCCGGCGTTACCGACCAGCGAACGTCCCGGTTCCAGCAACAGTTTCTCGTGGCGCCCCTTGAAGCGAGCGGCCAGCACGCGGCCGTAGGCAGCGAGATCCGGCGGGATTTCGTCACGGTAGCGGATGCCAACGCCGCCGCCGAGGTCGATGTGATGCAGCGTGATGCCGTCGCGCGTCAATGTATCGACCAGCGCCAGTACGCGGTCGGCTGCGTCGGCCAGCGGAGACAGGTCGGTGAGTTGCGAGCCGATATGGCAATCGATGCCGGTGATTTTCAGGTTGGGCAAGCTGGCTGCCAGGCGGTAGAGCGCGGGCGCGTCGGCGATCGGCACGCCAAACTTGTTTTCCTTGAGCCCGGTCGAGATATACGGGTGCGTCTTCGGGTCGACGTCGGGGTTGACGCGAAACGAGACCGGCGCGACCTTGCCTGCCTCGCCGGCGACCCGGTTGAGCCGGTGCAGCTCGCTGACCGATTCGACATTGAAGCAGAGAATGCCGGCCTGCAGGGCGGCGCGCATCTCGTTTGCCGATTTGCCCACGCCGGAAAACACCACTTTGGCCGGATCGCCGCCGGCCGCCAGCACACGAGCCAGTTCGCCGCCGGAGACGATGTCGAAACCGGTTCCAAGGCGCGCGAACAGTTGGAGGATCGCCAGGCTTGAGTTGGCTTTGACCGCGTAGCAGATCAGATGCGGGGTGCCGGCAAACGCCTCGGCATAGGCCTGGTAGGCAGATTCAAGCGCCTGCCGGGAGTACACATAAAGCGGCGTATCGAAACGCTCGGCGAGTTCGTTGAGCGCCACGCCTTCGAGATGAAGCTGGCCGTCGAGTCTATGCAGGGTATTCAATTGGACGTCCGTTGCGGTGCGGGAGGTTTTTCGGGAAGATACAGGGCACCCTTGGCACCACAGGCTGTCAGACCCAGCCCGCAGAGCAACAAGGACACTATATATAAGGTGCGCAGTTTCATGCGCGAAATGTTAGCACGGGATACCATGACTCAAATTGAATCAAGCGAGGCCGAATTCAACCTGGCCGCCAGCGCGACGCTGGCTCACATCGAACATGCGCTGGAAGTAGCCGACCTCGACTTTGAAACACCGGCTGAAGGCATCCTGGAAGTCGAGTTCGAGGATGGCAGCAAAATCATCATCAACCGCCATGGCGTGGCGCGCGAAATCTGGGTCGCCGCACGCTCGGGCGGTTTCCATTTCAAACCGCAGGCTGGCGACTGGATCGATACCAAGGACAGCACGCCGCTCTACACCAAACTGGCCGTCCTGGTCGCTGCGCAGGGTGGCGGGTCGATCCGCTTTTAAGCGAACTTGAAAAGCCAGGCACTCACCCTGTTTGACCTGGTCGAGCGGCTGTCGCTGCTGACCCGCGTCGGCTTGCGCCAGGCAGGCGCTGCGCAGGGACTGCAGCCAGTGCATCTGCAGGTTCTGTTTTATCTGAATCAGGCCAATCGCTTCAGCAACACGCCGCTGGCGCTCACCGAATATCTGGGGCTGACCAAGGGGACGGTGTCACAAACCGTGCTGGTACTGGCGCGCCGCAGGCTGGTGTCGCGCTATGCCGATCCACAGGATGGCCGAATCGTGCGCCTGGTACTGACCGCGGCGGGCCGAGCGCTTTTGAATACCTTCAATTCCGCTGGAGCCTGGCGCGAGGCGGTGCGCACCGCCAGTCCGGCGCGGGTGACGTCGGCGATGGTCGTACTGCGTCAGGTATTGGCGCAAGTCCAGTCCCAAAGCGGAAAGAGAAGTTTTGGGGTGTGTGCGACGTGCCGCCACAACCAGCGCCTGGGACCGCGCAGCTATTTTTGCGGGCTGATGCAGGAGAAACTGAGCAGTCCGGAGGTGCGGCGAATTTGCCGGGAGCATTCGATGCTGGTTTTGGCTTGACCGATTGGCATGCGCTGCATGGGCTGTGCGGGTGATGGGCTGGAGAATCCACCTTTATAAGCTACAGTAAAAAATCAGTGTGACATCGTGTGCCGATGCCGATGCCGATGCCGATGCCGATGCCGATGCCGATGCGTAGGTTCTTTTGACGGAGACGAACAATGACCTTCCTGAGTTTTTCGCACGGGGTGATGGGCCGGGCGACGAGTCAACTTTTACCCCCCCTGGTCAGCATTGTCATCGCTTGCTCGATGCCATGTGTCTATGCGGCGGATGCCGCGAATGGCAGCACGCAAGCCAGCGCAAAAGCGGCCGCACCCACTTTCAGTAGCGAAGAGCTGGATCAGATGCTGGCGCCCATCGCGCTGTACCCCGATTCGCTGCTGGCGCAGGTGCTGATGGCTTCGACCTATCCCGCCGATGTGGCCGAGGCGGCGAAATGGACCAAAGCGAATCCGAAGCAGCAGGGCGATGCTGCGGTAAAAGCGGTGCAGTCCAAACCGTGGGATCCGAGCGTGCAATCGCTGGTGGCGTTTCCGCAGGTGCTTGTGATGATGAGCGAGAAGCCTGCCGATGTGCAGCGCTTGGGCGACGCCTTTCTCGCCGATCCGGCGCGGGTGATGGATCGGGTGCAGTTCATGCGCAAAAAGGCGCAGGAAGCCGGCAATCTCAAAACCACCGAGCAGCAAAAAGTCAGTACGACGCAGACCGATGCCGGCCAGTCGGCGATCATCATCGAGCCGGCGCAGCCGGAGAAGGTCTATGTGCCGGTATACCAGCCGACGGTTTACGGCTCCTGGTGGTATCCCGCCTATCCGCCCTACTACTGGGCACCGCCGCCGTATTACTACCCGACCGGCGGGTTCGTGGCCGGTGTCTTCTGGGGTGCGGCGATCGTCGGCATCCACAACGGCCTGTGGGGCGGCTGTAACTGGGGGCATGGCGACGTCAACATCAACGTCAACCGCTACAACAATATCAACGTCAACAACAAAATAAGCGGGAGCGGGAACAAAACCAACTGGAATCACAACGCGGCCAATCGCAAGGGGGTGCCTTATGGTGATGCCAAGACGCGCCAGCAGTTTGACCGCAATGTTGGAGGCGCCGAGAACCGGGGCGATTACCGGGGCCGTGACACGCAGCGCGATGCCAGCCGCGACAAGGCGCAGGCCACCATGAAGGATCGTGGCGTTGACCCGGCAGCCGGGCGCGACCAGCTGCGCAACGACCCGCAAACCCGTGAGCGGGCCAATCAGGCAACGCAGATGGATCGCAGTCAGCAGCGCGCCCAGGCGCAGAACATGGAACGCAGCCAGGCTGTCCAGGCGCGTTCGTCGGGATCGAGCTGGGGCAGTGACAACGCATTCAAGGGCGCGAGTAACGCCTCGCAGAGCCGGGATCAGGTCAACCGGGGCAGTTCGAGCCGGCAGTCGGCTGGCAGCTACGGCGGTGGCGGCAGTCGCTCCATGAGTGG
>JAAPAA010000208.1 GCA_012274165.1 Thiobacillaceae bacterium | reverse complement strand
GGCGCTGATCTACGCCGCCAAGGGCATGGACAAAGCCGAAGCGCGGCGGCTCGCCGACAAGCTGATGGAAGACCCCGAGCGCGCGCTCGACACCCTCGCGCGCGAAGAGCTCGGCTTGAATCCGGACGAGCTCGGCTCGCCGTGGGTGGCCGCCACCTCGTCATTTTCGGCGTTCACCGCCGGGGCCGCATTGCCGCTGCTGCCTTTCCTGTTTGGCCGTAGCCACGCACTGGAGACGTCGATCGGCCTGACTGCGCTCGGTCTGTTCCTGGTCGGCGCCAGCATGAGCCTGTTCACCGGCCGCCACGCCCTGACGAGCGGCTTGCGCATGCTGGCAATCGGGGGCGCAGCGGGGCTGGCGACTTATTTCATCGGTGCCTGGCTCGGGGTCAGCCTGGCGTAATCCGATCAGCGCCGGCTTTATTAGCTCTGTGGCGGCCGCGGGTTGTGCCAGCGCCCGCCGGCCAGCAGCAGATCGGCCTCGGGTGGCCCCCAGGTGCCGGCTTCATAAGTGCAGGCCGGATCGCGATGCGACAGCACCGGCTCCACAATCCGCCAGGCCGCTTCCACCGCGTCCTGCCGCGCAAACAGCATGGCTTCGCCATCCAGCGCATCGCCCAGCAGGCGCTCGTAGGCGCTCATCTCGTCCGGATGGTTATTGCACACGTACAGCTCCACCGGCCGTCCCACCATGCGGTCGCCGGCATTTTTGGTGCGGGCGCCCAGCGCGATGGACACCGTAGGCGACACCCGCATGCGCAGGTAGTTGGTGGCTAAAGGTCCGGCTTCCGACAACGAAAACACGCGTTGCGGCGGCAACTGGAATTCGGCACGAATCTCGGTGGTAGTCACCGGCAGGCTTTTACCGGTGCGAATGATGAACGGTACCCCGGCCCAGCGCCAGCTATCCACAAAAAAGCGCGCGGCGACAAAGGTCTCGGTGTCCGAAGCGTGCGCCACGCCGTCTTCCTTTGCGTAGCCTTCGTACTGCCCGCGCACGATGTCACCGGGCGCCAGTGGGCGGATGGCTTTAAGCAATTTGGCCTGCTCGTCGCGGATCGCCTCTGCGCTGGTGCCAAGCGGCGGCTCCATGGCGAGCAGCGCCAGAATCTGCAACAAATGGTTTTGCAAGACGTCGCGGATGGCGCCGACCGAATCGTAGAAGCGCCCGCGCCCCGCCACGCCGAAGTCTTCCGCCATCGTGATCTGCACCTGCCGGATATGGTTGCGGTTCCAGATCGGTTCGAGGAACGAGTTGGCGAAACGGAAATAGATGATGTTCTGAACCGCCTCCTTGCCGAGGTAATGGTCGATCCGAAAAATGCTGGATTCCGGCAAGGCTTCATGCAGCGTGGCGTTGAGCGCGCGTGCGGTTTCCAGATCGCGCCCGAAAGGTTTTTCGACCACCACGCGCGCATCCTGCGTGCAGCCGGCCGCCGCCAGGCCGCGCACCACGACCGGAAACATCGACGGCGGGATGGCAAAGTAATGCAGCGGGCGTTTGCGCCCCTCCAGCGCGCGGCGCAGTTCGCCGAACGTTGCGGGATCCTCGTAGTCGCCATTGATGTAAGTCAGCAGGCTCGCCAGATTGCGGAACACCGATTCGTCCATCCCGTTGCTGCCAAAACGGGTGATGCCATCGTGCGCATGGGCACGCAGTTCCTCGATCCCCCATTCCGGAGAATGCGCCACGCAGAAAATGGGTGGGAGCGTGCGGCCGTGCCGCAGCATGTCGTACAGGGCCGGGAAAATCTTGCGGCGGGACAGGTCACCGGTGGCGCCAAACAGAACCAGCGCGTCGGAGGGGAAATTCTCGGTCATGGCGGAAAATCCTGATCAGGGAAGTGTGCTGCGCCATCTTAAACCAGTATTCACCCGCAATCTGGCGGCTTTCGGGACGGTTTGCCCGCCCATAATCCATGAGTACAGTCAGGCTTGATTCTGTCCGGTAGTTTCGATATACTCTCGCGTTCTCCGAATTCAACCTATTGAAGGAATTGCCATGAAATCCGGCATTCATCCCAATTACAAAGAAGTAGCCATCACCTGCTCGTGTGGTAACACGTTCGTCACCCGCTCCACGCTGGGTAAAGAACAGTTGCACGTCGAAGTGTGCGCCTCCTGCCATCCGTTCTATACCGGCAAGCAGAAGATCGTCGACACCGCGGGCCGCATCGAGAAATTCCGCCAGCGTTATGGCATGAAGTAAGCAGTCTGTACGATGCAGTAAAAAAGCGGCTTCGGCCGCTTTTTGCGTTTCCGCGTCTGTTGTAAAGCAATCGATACGCCGCCCGCATTTTGCCGGTGCGGGCTGGATGCTGGCGCGTCTTGAGCGGTATCATGCAGAGGCCGCACTTCAGGAAAGATGCAGACGTGACCCTTCCCCTTTTTCGCCGTATTGCCGTCATCGCGCTGGGCGCGCTGTCGCTCACGCACTGCGGGCAAAACCCGGTAAGCGGCGGCAGCGATTTCGTGCTGATGTCCGATCAGCAGGAAATCCAGCTGGGCGCGCAGGCGCACCAGGAAGTGCTGGCAGAGTATGCCGCGCTCGATAACCCGGATTTGCAGGCCTATGTGAACGGCATTGGCCAAAAGCTGGCGAAGCAGAGTCAGCGGCCGAATCTGCAATGGCATTTCACCGTGGTCGACAGCCCTGACGTCAACGCCTTTGCCCTGCCCGGCGGCTACGTCTATATCACGCGCGGCCTCATGGCCTATCTGAATTCAGAAGCCGAACTGGCGGGCGTGGTGGGGCACGAGATCGGCCACGTCACCGCACGCGACGGCGTGCGCCAGCCAAGTGCGGCGACCGCCGCCGGACTGGGCGCGACGCTCGGCTCGATTCTGCTGCCGGGGATGGACAACCAGGCTGGCGCCAGCTTGATGCAGTCATTGGCGCAGGCGTGGACAGCGGGTTACGGGCGCGATCACGAACTGGAAGCCGACCGCCTGGGTGCGCAATATCTGGCGAAGGCGGGCTACAACCCGCAGGCGATGATCGAGGTGATCGGCGTGCTGAAAAACCAGAAACTGTTTGCCGCAGAGCAGGCCAAGCGCGACGGCCGCCAGCCGCGCAGCTACCACGGCACCTTCGACACCCATCCGGGCAATGACGCGCGGCTCAAGCAAGTGGTCGGCGAGGCGAATCAATACAGTGTCGCCACCCCGCGCGAAGGCCGCACCGAATACCTGCAAAAAATGGACGGCGTGGTTTTTGGCGACAGCCCTGCCCAGGGCGTCATCCGCAACAATCTGTTGCTGCACGACAAGCTGGGGCTGGCGATCCAGTTTCCGCCCGACTGGAATGTGCTGAACCGTCCCGATCGCGTGGAGGCGCGGAGTCCCCAAGGCGATGCCATGGCCGAATTGCAGCAGGGACCCAAAAACGACCAGCCGCTGGTCACGCTGCAAAACGGACTCAAGCTGGACGCCGGTGCGCGCTACGACAGCGGCAAGCTCAGTGGCTATCCAGCCGCTTTCGCAGCGGGCACGCAGCAGGGCAAGCCGGTGGTAGTGGCGATGGTGGTGTTCAACGGGACCCAATACATGATTGCCGGAATGGCCAGGGACAAGCCGGCATACGACCGTGAGCGCGCCACCCTGCGCGGCGTGATCAACAGTTTTCACGCCATCACGCCGGCGGAACGATTGGCAGCACAGTCTTATGTGCTAAGGCTGGTCACCGCCAAACCCGGCACCACGATGGCGGGCTTGGCCAAAACCTCGCCGCTGGCCCATGACGCCGAAAGCCAGCTGCGTCTGCTCAACGGCTTCTATCCTGCCGGCGAGCCCAAGACCGGTCAGTCCCTCAAAATTGTTCAATAAGCGCTCACTTTCCCTGCCGCAACACCCGCAAGGAGTACGCCGGTGGGTACCCCGCTGCTGCGCAGCGACCCTTCCGCAGCTTGGGCTGTTGCTGCTGTGTGCCGCCTGGCTTCTGCCCGGCCTGATCGGGCACGCGCCATGGAAAGGCGGCGACGGCGAACACTTTATGCGCCTGTGGCTGCTGCTGCACAACGATATCGCGCCGCAAACAGTGGCCGCTACCCCGCCCCTGTATTACTGGGTGGCCAGCGCGACCGCATGGCTGACCGCGTCCTTCCTGCCGTTGGCAGACGGCGCGCGGCTGGCCTCCGGCGTGTTTGTCGCGCTGGCGCTGGCCTTTATTGCTCGCAGCGCACGCGTGTTGTATGGCGCAGAAACCGTCTGGGCGGCTGCACTCACCCTGCTCGGCTGTATCGGGCTGCTGGTGCGCGGTCACGAGCTCAACGCGGCGACCGCGCAGTTCGCCGCCGCCGCCGCGATGCTGTACGGCATCGCGCGGATGCCGCAAGCCAAGCGCGGCGGCTGGGCATTGGGTGTCGGCGCGGTCTTGATGCTGCTCGCCGGCGGCGCGGCCGAAGCGGCCTTGTTCCTGCTGCTGGCGTGGCTGTTGCCGGTGTTGCTGGTGGAGTACCGCACCCCGGCGGCGCGGCGCACGCTGATCTGGGGCACCGTGATTGCGCTGGCCGCCAGCGCGCTGTGGCTGGCGTATCTCAACACGCAATCGATTCCGTTCCTGCGTGCATTCAACCTGCAGCGCTGGTTGGGCGACACGGCACGGCAACCCACCTACTACCCCGGCATCCTCGGCTGGTATGCCTGGCCGGCCTGGCCGCTGGCATTGTGGGCGCTGTACCGGAGCCGCCGCCAGTGGCGCACGCCGGGCATCGTGCTGCCGGTGAGCGTGCTGTTCGGCCTGCTGATCCTGTATGCCTTCGACACCCATCCCGGCGAGGAACAGGGGCTCATCCTGCTGCTGCCGCTGGCCTTGCTCGGCGCTGCCGGGTTGTTCAGCCTGAAACGCGGTGCAGCGTATGCGCTGTTGTGGTTCAGCGTCATGCTGTTCGGCTTTCTGGCGCTGATCCTGTGGGTCTACTGGAGCGCACACGACCTCGGCGCCCCGGCACGACTGGCCGCGCGGCTCACCCGGTTCGGCATGCTGCATGTCGGCGAATTCCGCCCCTGGACGCTGGTGCTGGGCATGATCGTCACCTTGCTGTGGATCGGCATTCTGGCGCGCATACCGCGATCGCCGCTGCGCCCCATCCTGGTGTGGACCGCCAGCATGACGTTCATCTGGGTGCTGCTGATGAGCCTGTTCCAGGCGCCGCTCGACCGCCGCCTCAGCTATGCCAGCGTGAGCCAGCAGCTGGTGGCGCAGGTTCCGCCAACCGAATGCATCCAGACCTATCGGGTTCGCGACCAGCAGCGCCTGTTGCTGGCGTATCACAGCGGCCGCAGCTTTTCTCCCGACGACGCCAGCTGCAACTGGCTCTTGATGGAAACCAGCCGCCGTGAGCCGGTGGCGCAGGTTCCGCCCGGCTGGGTGGAGCAATGGAACGGCGCCCGACCCGGCGACCGCACCGACCGCTTCCATCTGTATGCCCGCCGCTAACGCCCCGGCAGCCCCACGGATCGCCGCCGTCATTCTGGCAGGCGGCCTCGGGCGGCGCATGGGAGGTGTGGACAAGGGCTTGGTCGAATACCGGAAGCGCCCGCTGATCGAATGGGCACTCGTCGCGTTGGCCCCGCAGGTCGATCAGCTCGTCATCAGTGCCAATCGCAATCTCGACACCTACGCGGCCTATGGCCACCGTGTGCTCCCCGATACCCTGCCCGATTTTCCCGGCCCGCTGGCCGGCGTGCTGGCGGCGCTGGATGCCGTGCAGGCCGACTGGCTGCTGGTCGCGCCGTGCGACACCCCGCACCTGCCGCCTGATCTCGCCGCGCGGCTGCTCAACGCCGCGCAACAACACCAGGTGCCGCTGGCGGTAGCAGCCGACGAGGCACGCAGCCATCACAGCTGCTTCCTGGTGCGCACCGACCAGCGCGACAGCCTCACCGCATTCCTCGCGCGCGGCGAACGCGCGGTGCGGCACTGGCAGGCCGGGCTGGCTTCGACTACGGTCATGTTCGACCGCGCCTGCTTCGCCAATTTCAATCAGCCAGAAGACCTCCGAAGCTGACCGGGGTAATTGCATCTAATCAATTCGTTTGGGTTTTAAATGGTTTTTTTCCGTTTTCGGATGTGATAAAGCCGCAGCTCACTCAGCCAGCTTAAACGCCCGCTACCGGAGATTTCTTTGCCAACCGGCGCATGTGATGCTGTTTTTGTATTGACGTCTGGACGTCTTTACCCTATCTTTGCACCATGGAAATAACGCAAACAATCAAGATAGTGAAAAGGCGCCGCCCGGGCGAGGTGAGAGATGCCATAGTCAGCGTACTCAAGTCCCGCCCGCACGGAGCAACGGTAAGCGAGATCGCTCAGCAAGTGGGGGGGCTGATTGGCGAAGTTCCCGCCTCATCGATCCGTTCATATCTGCAACTGAACACGCCGGCACTGTTCGCAAGAATGGAGCGGGCTCAATATGTGCTCAATGGGTTTTCTTATGAGCCGTCACCAGCAGAAAAAAGGCCTGCGCCACTCGTTTCGTCGTTTGGCAAATCAAGCTTGGTATTGCAGGACTGCTTCTCGTGGCTGGAAGAGCAGCCAATCAACTCAATTCATGCTGTCGTAACAGACCCGCCGTATGGGCTCATCGAGTATTCCGATCTGGAGCAACAAAAACTCCGCACGGGTCGGGGTGGCGTATGGCGAATTCCGCCATCTTTCGACGGCTCGAAGCGATCACCCTTGCCTCGTTTTACGGTTTTGAAACAAACGGACTTGGATGCCTTGGAACAATTTTTTTCCGCTTGGACGGCACGGCTGTTGCCTGTCCTGGTCCCTGGTGCGAATGTCGTTGTAGCCAGCAACCCTCTACTTTCACATATCGTTTCCACTGCGCTTGCCAAGTCCGGCTTGGAACGTCGTGGGGAAATAGCCAGGTTGGTCAGGACGATGCGCGGTGGAGATCGGCCGAAAGACGCCCATATCGAGTTTTCCGGGATCAGTGTCATGCCGAGGTCGATGTGGGAGCCTTGGCTGGTGTTCCGGAAACCGCTTGTCGGCCGTGTTCAAGACAATTTGCGCCGCTGGGGCACCGGGGGATTCCGCCGAATCTCCGAGGAACGACCATTCGGCGATGTCATCGAGTCCGCGCCCACTCGTCCCGCCGAGCG
>JAAPAA010000207.1 GCA_012274165.1 Thiobacillaceae bacterium | reverse complement strand
GGGAGATGCTGTTCAATCCCATCCGCGCCCTGCGCCCCCCGCGCACCAGCGGGCTTCAGTTCGACAGCCTGCTGTGCCCGTTTAATCCGGACGGCTTTCATTTCAACCGTCCCTTTCTGGCCAGGGAAATATTCTGTGAAGGCGAACTGGCAGGCAAACCAGCACGCCTCCTCTACAACAAATTCCCGTTCGCCCGCCTGCATGGTCTGCTGGTGCCGGACCCCTTGCGCCAGCTGCCGCAATATCTGAGCCCCGAACTGCACGGCTGGGCGTGGGCACTCTGCGCACAAACCGGCGTGTCCGGCTTCTGCCTCGGCTACAACAGCACCGGCGCAGGCGCATCGGTCAACCACATGCACTTTCAGAGTTTCGTGCAGACCCGCCCGCTGCCGGTGCAGGACGCGCGCTTCGTCCACAACGGTGGCGCAGAAGCCTATCCCCTGCCCTGCCAGCGCTTCACCGACCCGGCAGCCGCGTGGTTGGAGCTCGACCGACTGCACCAGCACAACACCCCCTACAACCTCATCTACAGCCGCGATTGCCTGCACCTCATCCCGCGCGTCCCGCAAGACAGCAGTAAGCTGAACGCCCAGTGCAGCGGCTATGGCTGGAGTGAAATGGCGGGGGTCGTCACCCTGTTCAGCCGGGAAACGTTTGAGGCAATGGGTGCAGAGGCGTTTGCGGCGGAGTTGGCGAGCTTCGCGCTGTGATCAGCGATGGCGATTCATCCTGGCGCTGATTCGTCAACTTAAGGGCGCAAATCGGCCAGGATCAGGCGTCGGCTGACCCAGCCGATACCTCGGCTCACGACAGCAAGCGCACAAGGGCGTTGGGATGAATGAGCCAACCGACGAGCCCGGCGATTCCCATTACGACACCGAAAGCGGTTGGGATCAAGGCAGCGCTGAACATCCAGCGCTTGTTGGTTAACGAGGTCACCGCAAGCATCGCAATTGAAATGGCCAGGAAGGTGTCGGACAGGTCGAATTGATCGTCGCGATAATTCAGGTCATCGTACCGCTTCTGATCTTCTTCAGCCTGGCGCTTGAGTTCCTCTTTCTTGTGTTCGAGATCGAGAATCCTCGCCTCGTTTAGCTTGATTGCAGAGTCGGCAACATGGTCATTGTTGCCAAGTCGCATCAACGTGAGTGTCGACCGGCTGATGTCCTCCCGAATCACGCGTGCCTGGTAATAAGCCCAATGATCGATTTTGTCGGCTTGCGCTTGCTGCATCGCCTGCACGATGTTGTCATCCTTGACTTTGCACACGCCCATGAAAGTGGCAAGCAGCGCAACAGTGATGGCGACCCACGTGTTTAGTCGAGATTTCTCTTCGTGCGCATCGGCCTGCTGTTTGTCGTCAGCAATATCGAAAGGTGAAACGTCCATCTGACCAACCTCATGCATGTTGAATAACGTTTAGTCCCAGTGCAATACAGCCGTCACATCGATACCACTTTGCAAAAATAGTTCCATCCGGATGCGACGCGACCCGCAACTGGACGCTATTTATTAACCTTTCCCCTGGCACGAACGACCGGAGTTGTCTGGTCATACAATAGGCAGACCCTATTTTTCCAGCCGATTGCTACAACGATGTATTTGCTGCCTCCGCAAGTCTGGCTTGCCATCACCCATCTAGGCGCCGCCGGCATCATGCTGCCGATGGCCGCGATGATCTTTAGCGGATTCGCTCTGGCAGGCCGACAAACTGAGCTGAGCACCTGGGTTCTGACAATGCTGTCGGCGATCGTCATTGTGCTGTTTAGTAAAATTGCATTTATCGGCTGGGGGCTGGGCAGTGCAACGCTCGACTTCACCGGCATCAGCGGTCATGCCATGCTGTCATCGTCGGTGATTCCAATCTGGCTGGGCTGGCTGCTTGCCGGTTCATCAAAGCGGCTCCATCCCGCAGGCGTCATTCTTGGCTTGATGGTTAGCGCATTGGTTGCGTGGTCACGCGTGATCCTGGGCGCGCACAGCATCAGCGAAGTCGTGATTGGCTGGCTGCTTGGCGCAACCGTGAGCCTGTTGGCTTACCGGGCAATGCGGAGTCCGCTTCCCGCACGCTATCTTGCCGTCTCCTCCGGGTTGCTGCTGCTGTTAGCTCTGAATTCTTCACTATCAAGCTATCTACCTAGCCATACCATCGAGATTCGGATCGCGCTTGCCCTGTCAGGCCATGCACGCCCCTATATACGGCAGGACCTTCATCGGCCTGGCCAGTTGATATCCTGAAATGGGGCCAGGTTGGCCCCTATGATTTCGACAGGCTGAACGCTCTGTGCAGCAGCCATGGCGGAGTGAAATGGCGGGGGTCGTCACCCTGTTCAGCCAGGAAACATTTGAGAAACTGGGTGCTGAGGCGTTAGCAGAATTGGCGGGTTTCGCGCAGTAATCCAGTAAATCGTTGAAGCCATCCTGGTACGTCCTAAGCTGAACGAATGCTTCACTGGAGAATGCCGCGATGCCCGCCCTGCTCGATGCGATACAACAACGCTACGCCTGCCGCCAGTTCGTCGCCGGGCAGACCGTTAGCGCCAGCGAACTCAGCCTGTTGCGCGAAGCCGGCCGCCTCGCGCCATCCGCATTCGGCCTCGAACCCTGGCGCTTCATCAGCGTGACCGACGCAGCGGAGCGGGCAGCCATCGCCCGCGCCTGCTACGACCAGCCCGCCGCCGCCACGGCCGCCGCCTTCATCGTCATCGTCGCCCTGGTCGACGCACTCGACCCGGACTCGGATTACGTGCGCGCACGTTTCTCTGCCGAAACGCGAGGCAAGGATACGGCGTCGATCTATGAAACCTATCGGGCGTTCCATCATGCGGAAGACGTGCCTGCCTGGGCCCGGGGCCAATGCAACTTCGCCGCCGCGCACATGCTGTTGCAGGCGGCCCATCTAGGATTGGGCAGTTGCCCCATCGGCGGCTTCGACGATGCTGTACTCAGGGTCGCGCTGAATATTTCGCCGGGTGAATCCCCTGCGCTGGTGATTGCCTTGGGGCAGTGCGCTTACACGGCACCGCAGCGGATGCGCAAGGATGGCGATTGAAAGAGGGTCTCCCCTAAGGAACCCGGCAAAAGAAATCGGGCAGTCCCCATGGTTTGAGCCATGTACTTCGTCTACAGGAGAATCAAAATGATCAGCAAGAACACGATTTGTCTCTGGTTCAACGACACCGCAGTAGAAGCCGCGCAGTTCTATGCCGAGACGTTTCCGGACAGCGCAGTGGGAACGATCCTTCGCGCGCCCGGCGACTATCCCGATGGTAAAGAGGGCGACGTCTTGACGGTCGAGTTCACCGTGATGGGCATCCCTTGTGTCGGCCTGAACGGAGGGCTGGCGTTCAAGCACAGCGAGGCTTTCTCCTTCCAGGTTGCGACCGACGACCAGGCCGAAACCGACCGCTTGTGGAATGCGATTGTCAGAAACGGCGGCGAGGAAAGCGCATGCGGCTGGTGCAAGGACAAGTGGGGCCTGTCGTGGCAGATCACGCCACGCGCCCTGACTGCCGCAATTGCCGATCCTGATCGCGCGGCGGCCAAGCGCGCTTTCGAGGCGATGATGCAGATGGGAAAGATTGACATCGCTGCGATCGAAGCCGCCCGGCGCGGTTGACGCTCATTGAGCATCATTTTCTGCTAGCCGGCTGCTTTCGGAGTTGGGGAGTTGGCAAGACCACGGCGTTGGGAAATGTGTTAATGCAAGACTTGACTCTGAGTTTTGACCCTGAGTTTCCCTCTACGTTCCCAAGCGGGCAGTCGACGTTTGAGTTTAGGGTGTGCCGGGGTTTATCCGTTTATCCGGTGCGGCCCATGCACGTGAGCGGTTAGAGCGTGCACGTGAAAGCTTATTTCATTCTGAATGCGTTACTCCGACCAATAACAAAAAGAGATTTAGGATTGTGTTATCAACATTGATTGGAAACTCAATCCATTGATCTGGTTCTCCGGGCGGTGGCATCGTTAGTACAAACTTCGCACGCGATTGTAGAAGTGGGACGTGAAACCCATCCACGCCTGTAAATACAGGGGTTACACAGTTCACATAACTACAGCCGAGCATAACGTTGTCGTATTGAATGCCAAATTTTAGTCTGCGAGTTTGTGGTAATCCCCCGATGTGGCCAAGCGATGATTCTGGCCACATATCCAGATGTGCTATTCCGACTCCCTTTGTAGGGAGAGCCGAACGAGCTGCAAACGCGACAAAGCCAGGAGGAAGATAACCCTCCCTGCGAACATTTGAGAGAATGGACCTAGGGATATGGCGCCGTTCATGAGCATCAGTGTGCATGAAACTACAAGCCGTCTTGAGTAGCCAACGCCCGACCGTTCTGGAGTCCTGCTTGCTCAGATGAATACCCGTACCTGGTGTTCGAGCTAAACCAAGAATGATGTGTTCGATGCGTCGATCTAGATGGTCCATCCATCCGTTATTGCAATTCGCGCAGACCTCTCCAGTTTGCAGTTGGTCTGCTGCAAGGTTTTGTTCGGCAATGAAACCATGTTTCGAAAACTTGCCCAAAGAAATCCCTGACTTCTTGTGCCCTAATGCACGGAGCCATGAATGACGTAGGACATGTTCCTTGGCACGATTAGCAGCACTAAGGGGAACTTGGCAAAAGATGCAGACACGCATGCTCTAACAGTTATTCAAGAGACCCGTGGGCCCGATATTTATCATTTATTAATATAGAGACGGCTGTCATGGTGATCTATCTAGATGACTCTAATCTGTCTTACGTGGATAGTCTCCATGTTGCATTATAAAAAGGAGACCGATGGCAGACGGATTATGCTCCCGGTTGCTCTACCATAATGGTCCAGATGCCCGGGTGCGGATTGTGAAATGGCCGCTTTCGCTACATGAAAAGACTCAGCCAATAAGTCATGACCGGCCGCGTTGGGTCGAAAGCACTCACCCAACGCCGCTGAAAAAACGGGTAATACTCACCCTTCTCAATGCGCCACATTGCTTGCCCCCACCCCAAAAAATTCCCGCTTCATGAAGTCCTCAAGTTCAGCCGTATCTTCTTCGCGTGCCGACAACACCACCACTTGTCCCAGCCGTTGCGATTCCCAGTTGAAATCACCCTTGAAGTAATTGCGGATCAGGCCAATCATTCTGCGGACGATCGCGAGTTCGATATCGCCATCCGGCCCGGCGCTGACGGTGATGGTTTCGCGTTGCGGGTTGCTAGCATTCGTGGTCCAGGAGCGGAATGAAAACCGCGCGGTGCGCGGCTGGATATCGAGGATCTGGAAAATCCCGTTGGTGCCGGCAGGTTGCAGGTTACGGCGGATGTTGGCCATGCGGATTTCGTCTGCACTGGGTTGCTGGGCGCTGCCGCCAGCATCCATGTCTGCGGCCTGGCGACGCGCGCGTGCCGCATTGACATAGGACATCATGTCGGTCGGCGCATCGGACGGGCGCTCAAGATTCAACGGCTGTGCTGGCTTGGGCAAGGCCTGGGGCGCCATGGGCGGCGCCGGTTGAATGGGTTGCGTTTTGGGCGGCGGAACCAGTTTCGACACACGCAACTTCGGCTTGGCTGGAAGCCGGGCGGGTGGCGCCACAGCTGCTTGCGCCGGTTGCTGTGCTGGCTGGGCTTCGGGCAGTTCCACCAGCCGCGCATCGATGGCAACGCCGGGTGGCGGTGCGTTTAACGGTGGCTTCAGGAAAAATCCGAAGCCCCACAGCAGCGCCAGCCACAGCAAGAAGGCCAGCGGAATGGACCACCAAAACGATGGTTCTTTCGACATCATTCCGGGCACGCTTACAACAGCATCACTGATGTTTGACTGCGATCAGGAAGTGCACTGCGCCTGCCGTTCGAGCCCGCAACATGGCCTGCACGACCAAGCCTTGCGGCGCGTCGTTGTCGGCGGACACGACCACATTCTGGTCGGCGTCGCGGATCAGCGGCCTCAGCGTGTCGGCGAGCGTATCGAGCGTGACCGGCGTCTTGTTGACGAGGATACGGCTATCGCCGGTGAGCGTCAGTATCAGCGGCTGCTCGGCCTTGAGCTTTTCGGCTTGTCCCTGCGGCAGGTTGACCTTCAACGAATCCAGATTCTGCATCGACAGCGACGCCAGCATAAAGGTGGCGAGCAGAAAGAACATGACGTCGATCATCGGGATGATCTCGATCCGCCCCTTGCGATAGGTGCGCAGCTTACGGCGCTTCATGGGTGCGGCCTTCCTGGTCCAGGCGGATATGGTCGATCAGGCGGGTGCCGAGGCGCTCCATTTCATCCATCGTTTGCGATTGCACGCGCGAAAAATAATTAAAGCCGAACAGCGAAATCAGCGCGATCAGCAAACCAATCACGGTGGCCACCAGCGCCTGCGCCACCCCGCCGGTCACGCCGGTGGGGTTGACGATGCCTTCGCCACCGATGATCTGGAAGGCATGCATCATGCCGAGCACGGTGCCGACCAGGCCGAGCAGGGGCGCTGCGGTAACGATGGTTTCCAGCACCCACAGCCGGCGGGCAAGCGCGGCTTCGATCAGCTGGGCTTCGTCGGCCGCGCGCGATTCGGTCCACTAGCCGGTCGGCACGAGCGCCCGGGCGTACAGCTCCAGGTAACGCTCCGCCAGGCGCCGCATGGAGAATTGTTCGGCCCGCTCGTATCCGGAGGCGATCAGACGGCTCCGCACACCGTGGTCGTCGAGCACGAGACGCAGGGCGTCCCGGAGGGCGCCGACATCGCCGGGCGGGACGAGGAGCGCGTTGACGGCCCTGCTGAACGTGCCGAGCAGGCGACCGGTCCGGGCAGCCTCGAGGACGGCGGCCTGTGTGGACAGCTCTTGTGCGAACGCGGCCAGGTCCTGCGCGATGCACTCGATGGCCTCGGCCCGGAAGTCGTCGGGCAACCGGGAGTCGGCCGCGAGCACGTGACCAACGAAATGACGAGTGTCGGCGAAGAGGTCGCTCGCGAAGTACGGCACCTCGCGTCCGGGCAGGTCGT
>JAAPAA010000206.1 GCA_012274165.1 Thiobacillaceae bacterium | reverse complement strand
GTCCGAAACCCGCCACAGTGGCGAGATCCGCTTCGCCATCGAGACGAGTCTCGCACCCGCCTGGGCGTGGCGTGAGCGGGCGCGAACGCGCGGTCGAGATGTTCTCGCAATTGCGGGTGTGGGATACCGCGGAGAACAGCGGCGTGCTGGTCTACCTGCTGCTGGCCGAGCACAACATTGAAATCGTTGCCGATCGCGGCATCGCGGCCCGGGTGAGCCAGGCGCAATGGGAAGCGGTGGCGCAGGCGATGGAGGCCGAATTCCGGCAGGGTGAATTCGAACGTGGCGCGCTGGAGGGCATCCGCCAGATCGACGCTTTGCTGACCCTGCATTTCCCGTCGGCAGGTCATAATCCGGACGAACTGGCGGATCGCCCCGTGATCATTACCCAATAACAACAGCGAGGAGATCAGATGCAGGCATACATGTGGTGGTGGATTTTTGCGGCGGTGCTGGTCGGGGTGGAACTCACCAGCGGCACGTTTTACCTGCTGGTGTATGGCGTGGCGGCGGCGGTGGCGGGCGTGGCTGCCTGGCTGGGCGCGGGGATCGTGGTGCAACTGCTGACGGCAGCCGCGATCGCAGTCGTCGGCACGTTGGCGCTGCGCCACTGGAAGTGCAGCACTGCGCATCCCGAAAGCACCGTGGAGGATATGGATATCGGCCAGACGGTGCATATCGATTCCTGGCAGGACGGCCATGGCCAGGTCAAATATCGCGGTGCGCTGTGGGATGCCGAGGCTGAATCGGCCGGCGTCGACAGCACACGCCCGCTGATCATTCGTGCAGTCAAGGGCAATACGCTGGTTCTCGGCAATTAATCACTTAGGGGTGGAAATATGGACGTCGTCGCACTGGTTTTTCTGATTGTCATTGCCATCGTCGTCGCCAAGGGCGTGCGCGTGGTGCCGCAGCAAAACGCCTGGGTGGTCGAACGCCTCGGCAAATTCCACGCCGTGCTCGCGCCCGGCCTCAATCTGGTCATCCCGTTCATCGACAGCGTGGCCTACAAACACTTGCTGAAGGAAATCCCGCTCGACGTGCCGAGCCAGATCTGCATCACGCGCGACAATACCCAACTGTCGGTCGACGGCATCCTGTACTTTCAGGTCACCGACGCCAAGATGGCGTCCTACGGCGCGAGCGACTATGTCGCGGCAATTTCGCAGCTGGCGCAAACCACCCTGCGCTCGATGATCGGCAAGATGGAAATGGACCGCACCTTCGAGGAGCGCGACGACATCAACCGCGGCGTGGTGATGGCGTTGAACGAAGCCTCGACCAACTGGGGCGTCAAAGTGCTGCGCTACGAAATCAAGGACCTCACGCCGCCGAAAGACATCCTCCACGCCATGCAGCGGCAGATCACCGCCGAGCGCGAAAAGCGCGCGCTCATCGCCTCATCCGAAGGCCGCATGCAGGAGCAGATCAACATCGCCACCGGCGCGCGTAATGCGGCGATTCAGGAATCCGAAGGCGAGATGCAGGCCGCCATCAACGTCGCCCAGGGCGAGGCCGAAGCGATCAAGGCCATTGCCGCCGCCAACGCCGAAGCCATCGCCCGCGTCGCGCGCGCCGTCGAACTGCCCGGCGGCATGCAGGCAGTGAATCTGAAAGTGGCGGAGAAATACGTCGAGGCTTTTGCCGGGATTGCGAAGACCAGCAATACGCTGATCGTGCCGTCGAATATGGCGGATATCAGTTCGTTGATTGCGGGGGCGATGAGCGTGATGAAGGCGCAGAATCCCTGAAAGACAACGGATATTCGTGTCTAACCTCAATGGCACTACTTGAAAGCCACCTTATGCGTCATTTGATGTTTGCTTTCATTGTTTTTACACAGCTTCTGCTTGTGGGTTGCGCCGGCGTTGGTATCGTTTCAACATCTGATCCTCAAGCAAAGTTAAATGATGCGGTAGAGCTCTACCGGAAACAGAATCGGCCATTACCCGCAGAAAGACTTATTTTCGAAGCAATAGATATCTATCAACAACAAAATGATTCGAAAGGTTTAGGGCTTGCTTACCTTCTTTACGGTGACCTACTTTTATCTGATTCAGTGAGTACTCGAGAAGATTTTTATAAAAAGAATGGGTTCAAAGATAAGTCCGTTACGTTTGAAAACCGAGTCGCAAAATCTAAGGATTACGCAACAGAAGCAAGAAAGTACTTCCTTAAGGCGGTGGAACAAACCAAAGAAACCGGGAAGCATGCTGAGTTAGCCAGCCTGTATTTCAACATCGGACTGACTTACAACATGCAGAGCGATCGGGAAAATGCGTGTCGATCTTATGACAAAAGTTTTGTGGCGCTTAGTGAAGATATGCGGAGCGCTCAAAGCGACAAACAGCATGTGCCATCTACAGACGGTTGGTCCGCGGAGATTGCTGCTGAGAAAAAGCGTCTGAAATGTGAATGATTTGTATAAGCTTTTGGTCAAGCGGGACGTGGGAGAAACAGGGCCAGGAGAAACAGGAGAAACGGGGCTAGGCCTTGCCTTTTGATCGAGATGGGGCTTTGACAGGTTCAGACCGAACCGAAGGCAAATAGAGTTAGACACCGCTTCATTCTTGGTCTATTTCTACAGCCTCGTCAGGTGTGTGCGGTACCGCCTTCAAGTGCCGCGACAGAAAGGGGCCATCACATGAAAATGCTACTCACGGTCGACATCCCGCATGAGCCTTTCAACTCTCTCGTCAGAAGCGGAAAGGCGGGCGAGGTCATTGGGCGCATCCTCGACACAATCAAGCCTGAGGCTGCCTACTTTACCGAGCAGGATGGAACACGCGGCGGAATCTTTGTGATTAACGTCAAGAATCCGTCGGATGTCCCTTCCTTTTCAGAGCCCTTCTTTCTCAATTTCCAGGCCAATTGCAAGTTTCGCATTCTGATGAGCCCGGAGGACTTGCAAAAGGCTGGCCTGGAGGATATCGGCAAGAAATGGGCGTGATGCTGGAAGGAGGCAATACCATGGACATGGAAACACGCACATCACCCAACCTCGACCAGATCCGGGACCAGCAGCGCGAAACCTGGGACAAGTTCTCTGCGGGCTGGAAGAAGTGGGACGCGATGGTCCTCGGCTGGATTGCGCCTTTCGGCGAGGCGATGATCCGGCACGCCAACCTGCGCGAGGACGCGAACGTCCTCGACATCGCTGCCGGCACCGGTGAACCGGGGCTCAGTGCGGCGGCACGGATGCCGCGCGGCCGCGTGACGGTGACCGATCTTGCCGAGCACATGCTGGAGGTGGCGGCTGAAAAAGCCGCGCAGCGCGGCTTGCGCAACGTCGAGACCCGGGTTTGCGACGCCGGCGCGCTGCCTTTCGCCGATGCGAGTGTCGACGCTGTGCTGTGCCGCTTCGGCTTCATGTTCTTTCCCGATGTCGCTGTTGCCGCGCGTGAATTCGCGCGGGTGGCCAGGCCGGGTGCGCGGATTTGCACTGCGGTGTGGGGCGAGCCGGCGAAGAATCCATGGGCAACCAACATCATGGGAACGATTGCCCGCCACGTGGAACTGCCCGCGCCGCCGCCAGGCTCGCCTGGCCTGTTCCGCTGTGCACCAGCAGGCTTCATGCGCGCGGTGTTCGCGGGGGCAGGCCTGCGCGACATCGTCGAAGAGGATGTGTCGTGCGACATGGTCATCGACACGCCGGAACGCTACTGGGAGTTCATGACCGACATCGCCGCGCCCGTGGTGGCCGGGCTCGCCAAGGCGGACGAGGCCGCACGCGAGCGGATCCGGGCCGAGGTTCTCGACCTGGCGCGCGCGTTTCTGCGCGATGGCGTCGTCCGGATGCCCTCTACTGCGACGGTGATTGTCGGCACGCGGTAGGATGCCGACGAATACCGAGAGAGGGACGCACGACGATTGCTCGAACCGGCCATGCGGCATTGCGCAAAGCTTGTATATGCCCGGGTTGGTAGCGCTGCGGCATAACCCGATCCTGCAGGTCTTTGGCGCACGGGTGAAAGCGAACGGCTTGGCGCCGAAAGCCGTGGTGGGCGCCGCAATGCGCAAACTCGCGCATCTGATCTATGGGGTGGTGAAGTCAGGGAAACCGTTTGATGAAAATTTCGTTACGCGGGGACTTGCAATTCAAGACGGTTGCTGACCCCGGGCTTTCAAAAAACGGCAGGATCACCGTCACCCAGGGCAAACCGGGTGATGATTCGCGTGGTTATGGCTAAACCCATGATGGCATCAGCAAGTGGAGTCTGAGCCAGTACCCCTATAACGTGGTCATAGTTCTAATTGCTGAATAGATCGTTCAATATGGTCTGCGCTCGATGCAAGTAAGTATGCTCGGCCAGTACACGTCTTTGCCCTTGCATGCCAATTTGAGCTAACCAGGATGGCGAGTGTTTCGCTCGACGCGATAACTCGATAAGTTGCTCAACATTCCGGTAAATGAGAATTTCCCGTTCGGGCTCAAAGCAGCGTGACAAGTCTGCCATGTCATCGTGAAACACAGGGGTGCCCTGGGTATAGGGCTCGAAGCTCCGATGATTCAGGCCATTGATAACGTTGTTTTCGTTACATATGTTCAGTCCCCAAGCATGTTCGGCATAGATTGAGGCTAGGGTTTTTGGTGCGATTCTGCATGCCATGACTTGGTGCTGCGGTAGTACGGAAGGTTTCCAGCCTGGACCGAGTACACGTAACTTCTCTGTCACAGAGGCAAGGAGCCCTTGCCGTTGAGCAGTAGCGTTTCCTACAAAAACGCCTTGGGGCTTCCGAGCATGGGTGATGACCGGTCTTGTGGCTGTGGCGAGCGGTAGCCATTGAGTGGCTGTGGAAAAATTAAACTTTTTCGCCAGGGCCAAAAAACCACTATCGGAAAAATAGATTTTATGGCATGCATTGGCGGCAATGACATCAACTTGGGAAAAGCGATCGCCGACCCATGCAGCGATGAAAGCTTGCGAAAGTGCCCTGGCAGTGAGTATGAAATCGGTCTGATGAAAAGGGGCGATGAAAAGGACAAATTGAGGCTGAAATGCATCAAGAGCGATCTCAAAACAAGCCAGCGCATCCGCTTGAGCCAACCGGTGATCGAGCTTTTTTAAAAGACGATACCGAGTGCGATTCCAGAGACCATTTCCATGTGTATTGAATGATTGTACGTGTGCGCCCGCAGCACTGAAGCCGGCAGCACAGTCTTCGATCCAGGGTAATGTAAAAAATGCCTGACCGACAATGAGTACGCGGGGAGAGGGCACAGAGTAGTAATGCGGTAAGCAATATTTGCCTTGATTTTACTATTGGATGTGGTTTTCCTGGCGTTTGAAGCGACAACAAAAACAGCTAAATAAGAAATGTAATGTTCGGGTGCTTGAAGCATTCGTCTCAAAGTCACAAGCTTCCAGCAAGAGCCTCGTGAGTCGGGGTCGATTCAGTCATTTACAGGCGAGTATGAAGTACTGAACAGCGAGAAACTCTTCAAACAATTGATGCGGATACCACCATTTGAGATATTTTGCTTTGATATTCGGCCTTACCTTCTGTACTTTCCACCCTGCGTCGCTGAGTGCCTTCAGTAAACTCAAGCGTGTAAAAAAATGAAGGTGCGTACGATCCATGATTCCGACATCTTGATATTCAAAGCGACCTGAGAATAACAAGGGTAAAACCACACTGTAATGACGTACATTGGGAACGCTAAATAACAAATTGGCATTCTCGCTGGTGTGTGCATGCAAATCACGAAGGGCTTGCCAAGGCTCTGCAAGATGTTCCAGTACATCCGCCATAACGATCAAATCATAGGTGCGCCAAGGGATTGTTTCAAACACGGATTCAAAGGCACCCTCCCATACTTTGCGCAATCCTTCAGAGGCCACACGCGCAGCTTGAGGGTTCAACTCAATCCCATCGCACTCCTGTACGGTACGACTGGAGAGCAGCTCTTGACCAAACAAACCGGAAGCACAACCCAAATCAATTGCCGAAGAAAATCTGGCGTCATCAAGGAAATGCAAAAGCTCTCGACGGTCTGCGCTGAAGTATGGGGAAAGTGAAATTTGGTCAGGCATCTGATGAACTCTATTCTGTAACCCCAAAACATGAGGGATGTTTTTCAAATATCTCAAGCGCGAAGCTCAGCGCTGAAGCTTAACTCACAAACTGCATACGTCGCTGTCTTGGCGTTGCGCCAACAAGCAACAAGCCAGCCAGCATCATCGTGTAAGTTTCAGGTTCAGGGACGGGTCCAGCAGAAAGATATGGCTCTCGCCAGCTATCAAATCCTGTACCCATAATATGCCCGGCATCGTTGATGTCCATGCCTTCATAAACTTCTATCCGGCATTCGGGGCGGTTCAATTCACTCGGTTATGAAACAGTTGATTTACTGTATGTGGCGGGTTCTCGCCTAGAATCCTGCCATTGCCCTGCTTCCCTCTCAGCACTTGCAACTTCGCCTGTCTTCCCTCGTCTTCCTGTCCCTGATCGGGCTGGTATCCGCTTCCGCGCATGCGCTGGAGGTGCGGGTGGATGCGCCGAAAGAACTCAAGCCGATGCTGGAGCAGTATCTGGAAACAGCGCGTGCGGCGCGTCTGGGCGAGGTGCTGACGGAGGAGGAGTTGCTGCGTTTGCAGCAGGTCAGCCTACAAACGGCACGCGAGCTGCTGGCGACCGAAGGCTATTTTTCGCCGCAGATTACTTCGAGCATCGGGGGCGCGGGCGCGGAACAGATCGTGCGCTATGACGTGGTGGCAGGGCCGCGCACCTTGGTTGATGCGGTCCATATCCGTTTCGAGGGCACGCTCACGGCGGATCGCCAGACGCAGGACAAAACGAGCCAACGCGGCACGCGTCTGCGCGAGCGTATCGAGCGTGATTTTGCGCTGAAGCCGGGAATGCCGTTTCGTCAGGCGGACTGGGATGCGGCAAAGCTTGCGGCGTTGCGGCCGCTGTTGCGGGTGAGCTACCCGGCGGCACGCCTGGCCAGCAGCGAGGCCAAAATCGACCCGGCGACGCAACGCGCCACGCTCACCCTCGTCATCGACAGCGGCCCGGCATTTTTCTACGGCCCGGTGCAAATCAGCGGCAACGAACGCTATCCAGCCAGCGTGATCGAGGCGCTCAACCCGACTGCGCCGGGCGAGCCTTACCGCCAGCAGCAATTGCAGGACTACCAGCAGGCGCTGGATGCCAGCGGCTATTTTGCGCAGGTGATTGTGCAGGTCGATCCCGATCCGGCTTTGGCGGCGGCGCCCATTCAGGTGACGGTGGTCGAGCGCAAGGAAAAGCAGTTGAGTTTCGGTGTGGGCTACAGCACCGACACCGGCGCGCGCGTGCAGACCACGTATCTGCACCGCAATATTTTCGGCTCGGGCGAGCGCTTGAAACTGGAGCTCAAGCTGGAGAACCTGGAGAGCTCGGCGCTGGTCGAACTGGCTTGGCCGCGCGACGCCTGGGGCTACGAAAACCGGGCGGCGATGTCGCTTTTGCAGGAAGACATCGAAGGCCAGAAAACCGAGACCTGGAAGACGGTGGTGAGCCGAAATCGCAAGCGCGACCGCATCGATGCCACGCTGTCGCTGCAGTATCAGTTCCAGAACCAGACCGTGGGCACGGCGCCGACCGAGGAGAACAAGGCGCTCGTTCTCGGCTATGCGTGGACGCACCGCACCGATGGGCGGGCGTTTTATCCGGTGCGCGGCCATGTCACCAATTTGCAGGCGGGGGTGGCGTCGGAAGCGCTGCTGTCGGAAACCAGCTTTGTGCGTTTATATGGCCGGCATACCGAGTTTTTCAAGCTCGGCGACAAAGGCCGGCTGATCCTGCGCGGTGAACTGGGCGCGGTGATTGCGGATCATCGCGAAGGCATCCCCACCGATTTCCTGGTTCGCGCCGGCGGCGAAAATTCGGTGCGCGGCTATCACTACCAAAGCCTGGGCCTGGAGGTGCCGGGCGGGGTGGCGTCGGTGCGCAATCTGGCGACGGCCAGCGTGGAATACAACTATTTCTTTACCCCCACCTGGGGGGCGGCGCTGTTTGTCGATGCCGGCGATGCGGCGGACAGTTTTGATGCGCTGGTCCCGGCAGTTGGCGCGGGGGTGGGCGTGCGTTACAAATCGCCGATCGGCCCGATCAATGTCGATGTGGCCTATGGTGAAAAAACCGGCAATGTGCTGCTGCAATTCGAGCTGGGGGTGGCGTTTTGAAGCGCCTGGCGTGGAGCCTGTCGGGCGGCGTGACGCTGCTGCTGATTGTGCTCGGCGGGCTGGCCTGGCTGCTCGCCACGGCGGACGGCTTTCGCTGGCTGACCCACGAACTGACTGTGCTGAGCCAGGGCAAACTGAAGATCGAAGGCGTCGATGGTCATCTGCTCAGCCCGCAGTTTGTGGTGCGGAATCTGGACATCACCAGCGACACCAAGCGGATCCGGGTCGAGCATGCGCGGCTGGACTGGCAGCCGCGCATGCTATGGCATCGCCGCCTGGAGATTCAGCAACTCACTGTTCAGCGGGTCGAAGTCGACATCCTGAAACCCAGTGCGGAGTCCACCTTGCTGCCTACCAGCCTGCGCCTGCCGTTGGGGATGGAGTTGGGTCCGGTGCGTATCGATCTGGCGCGGCTCGACATCCGGAAGTCAGGGCTGATCGTGAGCTTCACGGATATTCGCCTGGGAGCTGAAGGCAAGGACAATCGCTGGCGGCTGCAACTCGACTCGCTGGTTTCGTCGTGGGCGAGTGTGCACGGACAGGCGAACATCGGCCAGGACGCGCCGTTTGCCTTGAGCGGCCATGTCGATGCTGCGCGTAGTGGACCGTTGCCGGTCGCTGCCACGCTCGACGTGCAGGGGCAGTTGGCGGCGATTGCATTCAAGCTTGAAGCAAGGACAGCCAGACTGGATGCCGCAGCCAAGGACATGAGCCTGCTGGCTTCGGGTGAAGTCGCACCGTTTGCTGACATCTTGTTGCCGCGTCTGCTGGTGGCGGGGCAGGGCATCGATCCGGCGCAGTGGGCGAAGGGCGCGCCGACTGCGCGTTTGGCGTTTTCCGGCGTCTTTGAACAGCAGCCGGGCAAGCGCTTGTTGGGTTCCTTCAGTTTGAACAATGCAGACGCGGGCAAGCTCGATAGCGGGCGGCTGCCGCTAGTCGGGTTCAGCGGTGCGGTGCTGGGTGATACCAAACACGCCGATTTCAGCGCGCTGAAAATTGATCTGGGCGCGGCGGGCCGGCTGGCAGGCGACGGCCAGTGGCGCGACGGCAAGTTTGCGCTGAACCTCGCCAGCGATGGCCTGAACCTGGCGGGCCTGCATGGCAGTCTGTATGCCAGCCGCATCCGCACCGACTTGCAGTTAAACGGCGATGCTGCCCGCCAGCGCCTGCACGCCGAGATTGACGGCAATTATGGTCAGGGCCAGTTCGCGCTGACGCACGATGCGGAAAAGCTGGTGCTGGAGACGCTCGATTTAAGCGGCAAGCATGGCGGTCATGTGTCGGCGACGGGCAACTTGCAGCTCACTGGCACGCAGGCATTTGCCGCCAAATTTGATATCACGCGCTTCAATCCTGCGCGCTTCGGTGCGTTCCCGCAGGCGCACCTCAATGCCCGTGGGCAGGCCGCGGGTGTGCTGATGCCGGGCTTCAGTCTCAAAGCGGGGTTCGAGTTGCCGCCGGGCGAGCTGGAAGGCCACCCGGTCGTCGGCAAAGGCCGGGTGAACTACACCGCTGGCCGTTTGTATGACACCGAGGTGGACGTCAACCTGGCGGGCAACCAAATATTGGTGCGCGGCGATTACGCGAAAACCAGGGTGCAGGCGAACTGGGTGATCCACGCCCCCGCACTGGAGCGGTTGGCCCGTCTGGGGACGCGCTATCTGGGGGTGGAACTGGCCGGGCAACTGGATAGCGAAGGCAGCCTGTCCGGCAACCCCACGCAACCGCAGATCAAGATGACCGCGCAAGCACGCAGGCTGCGTTTGCCTGGCGGCATTGCAGCAGACAATTTGAAGTTGCAACTCGACATGCAGGCGTCGGCAAACGGCGCGTTCAATGGCGAACTGCTGGGAAGCGGGCTGGCGCTGGGCGGGCAGACGGTTTTGTCGGCCCGCGCCGTGGTCCGGGGGCAGCGCAACGCCCATGCGATCGAGCTGGATGCGCGGCTGCCTGAATGGCAACTCATGCTGCGCGCGCAAGGCGGGCTGGACACCGCGCGAGTGTGGCGTGGCCGTTTGCTGCAAGCCAGCCTCGACGGTAAATGGCCGCTGCGTCTGCTTGCACCCGCCAGCCTGCGCCTGGGGCAGGATGCGCAGCGCATCGATGCGGCTGCACTCAGCTTTGCGGGTGGACGCGTCACGCTGGACAGTTTTGAGCATCAGGCGGGGCGGCTGGCGACGCGCGGCAGCTTCAGCCAACTGCCGGTTGCGCCGCTGCTGACGTTGCTGGACAAGCCACCACCCGTCCGCACCGACCTGCGGCTGGGTGGCGAATGGGATATCCGGCTGGACAACGCGCTCAATGGCCATCTGGCGCTGCGCCGTCAGGCGGGCGACGTGAGTCTCACCGATCCCGTGCTGAAGCTCGGGCTTACCACGCTCAGTCTGGACATGCAGGCGGCGTCGAATCTGGTCAACGCGCGCCTCGATATCAACACCACCGAAACCGGGCGGCTTCATGCGGAGGGCCGCACCCGCCTGACGCACGTGGATGGCAAGCTCGTTCTGCTGAAGAGCGCACCGGCGAGCTGGACCGCCCAGGCAAAGCTGCCGGATCTGCGTGTATTACGTGCCTTCCTGCCACCCGGCACCAAGGCGGATGCGCAACTCGCGTTTGATCTCTCGGGCAGCGGCACGCTGGCAGCGCCTTTGCTGAACGGCACGCTGGCGGCCAACGGCATCCGCTTCAGCATGCCGCAAGAGGGTATCCTCATCCGCGACGGCAGCGTCAAATTGAAACTGGACGACAACACCGTCAGCGTGAGCGAAGGCGTTCTGGAAGGGCAGACCGGCCGCGTCCTGCTGACGGGCGCGGCATCCTGGCGCAACCCGACGGGCGGGCTGACTCTGAACTTTGACAAGTTTGCCGCCTTCACCCGCAGCGACCGCCGCCTGTGGCTGTCGGGAACCACCCGGCTGGGCTATGCCGCTGGACGCGTAACGCTGGACGGCGATCTGCGTGCCGACAAGGCGCGGCTTGAAACACCGGAAGCGAGCCGCCCGCAGTTGTCGGACGACGTGGTGGTGGTCGGGCAGCCGCTGCGTTCTGAATCCATCACCCGGCGCACCCCGCTGGATCTGAACCTGACATTTGATCTGGGCGAGGACTTCCTGTTCAAGGGCTCCGGACTGGATGCCCGCCTTGGCGGAAAAATTCGTGTGTTCACCCGCAACGAGCTATTGCTCGGTGAAGGCAGTATCGAGGTGACAAAGGGACGTTACGCAATTTACGGACAAAAGCTGGATATCGAGCGCGGCGTCCTCACCTTTGGCGGCCCGCTCAACAATCCCAGCCTTAACATCCTTGCCGTGCGCAAGACCGGCGACGTCACCGCCGGCGTCAAAGTCAGCGGCACGGTCGAGCGCCCGCTGGCAAAGCTGTATTCCGATCCCAGCATGCCCGATACCGAAACACTCTCCTGGCTGGTATTCGGGCACGGGCTGGACAAGGGCGACAGCGCCAAATTCGGCATGCTGCAGCTCATGGCGGGCGCGTTGCTGAGCCAGAGCGAATCGGCCAGCCTGCAGGGCAAACTGGCCGAGGCCCTGGCTATCGACAGCTTCGATGTGCGCAGCGGTGAGAACGCCGAAAATATATCGAGCACCGTGGTCAGCGTGGGCAAGCGCATCAACTCCAGGCTGACGATGAACTACGAGCAAAGCCTGGACGGACTGGAGCAGGTGGTCAAAGCGATCTATCAGTTCTCGCCCAAAGTCCGTGTGGAAGCGACGACAGGTTCGTCCAACGGGGTGGACGTGTTTTATACGCTGGAGTACGACTGAGTGGGTGAGTAGCGGCATGAAGAAAACTGTTATCTCTGCACGCATTTATTATGAAATCGCCAACCCAAGTACCGTCGCCACGAGCAGATTGGTGGCGCGGCTGCAAACTTGCCTTGCTGCTCGTTGCTTCCCAACTGATCACTGGCTGCGCGATACCCCATAACCTGGGAACACTCAAATCCCCGGCAGGGATTACATCCAGTCAGTCTTATGAAGACATTAAAGAGTGCATGAAATGGGCGGATAAGTTCAGCGATGCTCCCATGAACTCTGAAGAACAGAAGTTGCTTAATGGCATCGAAACCGGAAGATTCGCTGAAGGCGGTCGCGGAAGAAACGGCTATAGCGACCATTACGTCCTGTGTTTGATTAAGCGTGGGTACCGGTGGATGCCGGACGCCGAGTAAAAAATGCGTCACCGAACGCACAAGAACGAATAAAAATAAATGGGTCAGACACGATTATTTCTACCCGGATGTGACGTGCTGGGCAATGTTGACCAGTAGGGTACAGATGTTTAAACTGCGTATAAACATCAACCGTTCGGGAGCAAATCGTGGCCGAGGTTTTCTTGGATATCAAGCGATGGGGCAATAATCTGGGGGTGCGGCTGCCTGCCGCCGTGGCACGCGCGGCACACCTGCATGCGGACCAGCGGGTGCGTGTTTCAGTGGAAGAGGGGCTCATTGTCATTCGGCCGGAAACTGAAGCGGCGTTGAGCCTGGAGCAGAGGCTGGCGCAATTTGACCCGGAGCGGCACGGGGGCGAGGCGATGGCAACGAGGCCGATTGGCGCTGAACGGTGGTAATGGTCAGCAAACCGGTCAGACGGGCCGCTTGGGTGCCGGCACGACAGGACATTGTTTGGATTGACTGCAATCCGCAGGCGGGACAGGAGATGCGGGACATCCACCCGTTCCTGGTGTTGTCGCCGCAAGCGTTCAACGCGAGAACTTCGCTGGTGATCGGGTTGCCGATGACTACGGCGGAATACAACGCTGACAATCCGTTCGCGGTAGGGGTTGGCCACGCCACGGGACGTGGCAAGGCGGGCAAGACCAGTTATGTGCTTTGCCATCAGCCAAAGTCATTCGACTGGCGTGTGCGCGGCGCCAAGCCTCATCCCTTGCGTGCATTGACGGATGCTCTGTTCGCTGAAGTGTGCGCGCGGCTGAATCAGATCATTCGGCTGGAATAGGAAGCTGAGCGGGGATTGGCAATGAACGCTCACGAAACTTACCGCTTGAAGCCCGATCTTCATACTGCGACTTAACCCATGGCCCGACTTCCCCGTTACGTCATCCCTGGCCAGCCGCAGCACATCATCCAGCGCGGCAATAATGTCTAATCCTGTTCATTCCGTTGATCTTGCACGATAAAACATCACTAGGCGAAGCGCTTTGCACCGGGCTAAACTGCCTACGTATCGATTGATTGGAGTCTGCAATGCAAACAGCCAAACAGGAAGTGGCCTCCTTGCTGGAGCGTCTGCCGGAAGGCAGTTCGCTGGAGGACGTGCAATACCATTTATACGTTATCGAAAAAATACGTCGTGGGTTGGAGCGCGCCGAAACAGAGGGGCCGCTGTCCCAGGCGCAGGCGGAAGAGCGTCTGGGTAAATGGCTGAACAAATCGTAGTCTGGTCGCCTGAAGCACTGGAAGACGTAGATGCCATTGCCGCTTATGTCGCGCGTGACTCGGTTTTTTATGCGGGGGCTGTTGTCGAAAAAATGCTGACCACTGCCTCAGGTTTGAATCATTTTCCGCTATCCGGGCGTGTCGTTCCCGAATTAAATCGACCCGACATACGCGAACGCTTTGTATATAGCTATCGCCTCATTTACCGGATCGAGCCAGCACGCATTCTGGTGGCGGCAGTTATTCACGGCAAATGTCTGCTGGACGATGCAACAACCAACCGGTTGCTCGTTGAATGAGGGGTTATGCAGTGCGTCAACTTTTGACCGGTGTGATTCTTCAACTGGCCGGCCCCACTAGTAGGCGTATACAACTCAACGTTCCAGGCTGAATCAGTCGAAGGCCGGTGTTAGAATCGGTTGCATGTTAGAAGTCTGCTATTTCACCATGAATTTCCTGCGTATTTCGCCTCTCCAGCCTGGGGGTAACCGCTGATGCGCATCCTGCTTTCCAATGACGACGGGTACTTTGCGCCGGGGCTTGCCGCCTTGGCCGATGCGCTGCGCGCGCTGGCTGACATTACCGTGGTGGCGCCCGAGCGCGACCGCAGCGGCGCGTCGAATTCGCTGACGCTGGATCGGCCGCTGCTGCTGCGTCAGGCGCCGAGCGGTTATTACTACGTCAACGGTACGCCGACCGATTGCGTGCACCTGGCGGTCACCGGCATGCTGGATCACTTGCCCGATATGGTGATTTCCGGCATCAACCACGGCGCCAATATGGGCGACGACACGATTTATTCCGGCACGGTCGCCGCTGCCACCGAAGGCTATTTGCTCGGCATTCCGTCGATTGCGGTCTCGCTCGCCAGTCACAATGCGCAGCACTTCGATACCGCCGCGCGGGTGGTGGCCGATCTGGTGCAACGCATCCAAACACAGCCGCCGGCCGAGCCGATGCTGCTCAACGTCAACGTGCCGGATTGCGCCTGGGATGAGCTGGACGGCATCAGCGTGACCCGGCTGGGCAAGCGCCACAAGGCCGAGTCGGTGGTGAAACCACCAACCCGCGCGGCCAGACCGTGTACTGGGTGGGCGCAGCGGGCGCGGCGGCTGATGCGGGCGACGGTACCGATTTTTTCGCGGTGGCCAACGGCCAGGTGTCGATCACCCCGCTGCAAATGGATTTGACCCGCTACAACCAGATGGACAGCGTGAACGCATGGCTGAAACCTTGACCTCCCGGGCCGGTATCGGCATGACCTCGGCGCGCACGCGCGGCCGCATGGTCGAGCGCCTGCGCGAACTGGGCATCAAGGACGAAATGGTGCTGTCGGCCATGGGCGAGGTGCCGCGTCATCTTTTCGTGGACCAGGCGCTGGAGTCGCGCGCGTACGACGATACGGCGCTGCCGATCGGTTTCGGGCAGACGATTTCCAATCCCCACATCGTGGCGCGGATGGCTGAGCTGGCCCGCCATGGCGAAGCCGGCCAGGGGCGTCAACTTGGCCGTGTGCTGGAAATCGGCCTTGGCTGCGGCTATCAGGCCACCGTGCTGGCCAAGCTGGCGCGCGAAGTGGTGTCGCTGGAACGCATCGCCGCGCTGGTGGGCAAAACCCGCGTGCGCCTGCGCGAACTGCGGGTCAACAATGTCAAACCCAAACATGGCGACGGCATGAACGGCGCCAGGGACTTTGCGCCGTTCGATGCGATTGTGATTGCAGCCGCGTTTGGCGAAGTGCCACAAGCATTGCTGCAGCAGCTTGCCGACGGTGCCCGGCTGGTGATGCCGCTGGGCAATCTGACCCAGACTTTATGCGTGGTGGAACGCCAGGGCGATACCTACACCGAGCGCCTGCTCGAAGGCGTGAAGTTCGTGCCCTTGCTGCCGGGGGTGGCGTGATCAGAATGAACGGCTGCCTGGGTCACATCGGGCTTGGCTTGATCGCGCTGGGACTGGGCGCCTGCTCGTCTACCGGCCCCGCACCGGTCACAGAACGAACGACGGCGCGCAGCCCTTCGCAGCCTGCGGCCAAACCACCCGCCGTGCGTTCGTCCAGCCCGCAAATCGCCCCCTCCACCAACGGCCTGCATACAGTGCAGCGCGGCGAGACCTTGTACGCCATTGCGTTTGCCAACAATCTGGATTATCGCGAAATCGCACGCTGGAACCGGATTGAATCGGTCGACCGCATCTTTGTCGGCCAGGTGTTAAAGCTGACGCCGCCGCCGGGCGCGGTGGAAATCCAGCCGCTCGATGAGGTGCCGCCACCGAGTGCAAGTCCGTTGGCCGAAGCGCCGCTGTTGCGCACGCCGCAGGCGATATTGTTGCCGTATACCGAGGCCAATTGGGCGCAGGTGTCGAACCCGACGCCTGCCGTCGCTGCTGCGACGCCGCCGGTGGAAAAGCCCGTCGCCTCTCCGGTGGCGACGGCGCCTGCTGCACCCCCCGTTGTGCCGCCAGCCAGCGCAACTGCGACAGTTGCCAGCTGGCAGTGGCCGACCGACGGCACGCTGGCCGGACGCTTCGGTGCAGCGGGCGGCAAGGGCATCGATATCGTCGGGCCGCGCAACACGCCGATCAAGGCCGTTGCGGCTGGAAAAGTGGTGTACAGCGGCAGTGGATTGCGCGGCTACGGCCATCTGTTGATCGTCAAGCATGCGGGCGAATTCCTCTCGGCGTATGCGCACAATGAAAGCATCCTGGTGAAAGAAGGCGACAGCGTGACGGCTGGACAGAAAATTGCATTGATGGGCGATAGCGATGCCGATCGCGTGGAACTGCATTTCGAAATCCGCCGTTATGGCAAACCGCTTGATCCACTTGATTACCTGCCGGAGCGTTCATGAGTAGCGACACTAGAGACGAATCTGAAGACCTGCCTCTTGATGAACCGGAAGAGGTCGAGCGCGCCGCCGTTGATAGCGCGGAAGCACTGGCATCGGCGATCCTCGGCGAAACGCAGGTTGACGTCACCCAGCTCTACCTCAACGAAATTGGCAAGTCCCCGCTATTGACTGCTGTAGAAGAGGCCGCACTGGCCCGGCGTGTCGTACTGGGCGATTTCGAAGCGCGCCAGATCATGATCGAGCGCAACCTGCGGCTGGTGGTGAACATCGCCAAGCATTACGCCAATCGCGGGCTGACCCTGCTCGACCTGGTGGAGGAGGGCAATCTCGGCCTGATTCACGCGCTGGAAAAATTCGACCCGGAACGCGGCTTTCGTTTTTCCACCTATGCCACCTGGTGGATCCGCCAGAACATCGAGCGCGCGATCATGAACCAGTCGCGCACCATCCGGCTGCCGGTTCACATTATCAAGGAACTCAATATCTACCTGCGAGCCAAGCGCCATCTGGAAACCCATGGCATCAGCGACGCCACGATGGACGATATTGCCGCGCTGACCAGCCATCCGATCGAGGACGTGCGGCGCATCATGCAGTTGAACGAACGCGTCACTTCGCTCGATGCACCGCTCGACATCGATCCCAGCCTGTCGCTGGGCGAGGCGATTGCCGATGACAATGCCCACCTGCCGGACGAAATGCTCCAGCTTGAGGAAATCGGCCACCACGTCACGGAGTGGATGACGCAGCTGAACGACAAACAGCGCTGGGTGATCGAGCGGCGCTTTGGCTTGAACGGCCAGGAAGCCTGCACGCTGGAAGACTTGGCGAGTGAATTGCAGGTGACCCGCGAACGCGTGCGGCAGATCCAGATGGAGTCACTGCGCATGCTGCGGCAGATGCTGCGGCGGCGCGGCATGTCCAAAGACCAGTTGTTTTAACCATGCCGCAACCAGATCAAGCCGGCGGCAACGTGATGCCGGAGTGGGACCGGATCGACACCGTCTTCCTCGATATGGATGGCACGCTGCTCGATCTGCATTTCGACAATCACTTCTGGCGCGAGCACATGCCGCGCCGTTACGCCGAATTCCATGGTCTTGACGAGGCGGTGGCGCAAGCGCATCTGGATACGCATTACGAACGTCACGCCGGCACGCTCAACTGGTATTGCCTGGATTTCTGGGCGAGCGAACTCAACCTCGATATCGTTCAACTGAAACAGGAGGTCGCCCATTTGATTGCCGTGCGCCCCGATGTGCCGGCATTCCTGCAAGCGGTGCGTAAGTCCGGGCGGCGGATCACGATGGTAACCAACGCGCACCCGAAAAGCCTGGATCTGAAAATGCGTGAAACCGGCATCGAAGCGTATTTCGATGCGCTGATTTCGTCACATCAAATCGGTATTCCGAAAGAGCATCCGGATTTCTGGCAGGGCTTGCAGGCAGTCGAACCGTTCGACGCCAGCCGCACCCTGTTCGTTGACGACAGCTTGCCGGTGCTGCAAAGCGCGCGCGCCTATGGCATCGCCCACTTGCTGGCGATCTGCAATCCCGATTCGCGCCAGCCGCATAAAGACTGCGGCGACTTTATCGCGATCGACAGCTTCGCGCAGGTCATGCCGGGCGCGTGATCAGGTACGGTTTGCCGTGGCGGTGCCCGCTTGTTTGCTACGCCCCCTCGTATAATTTCTGATTCCAGCGCCCCCATTTCGAGCGAACATCCATGAGCCCAACGCAGCGTGACCTGACCCAGACCACCCTCGCCGTGCTTGCTATCGGCATCCTGATCGCTGCCTCATTCTGGATCGTGCGGCCGTTTTTGTCGGCATTGATCCGGGCCACCATGGTGGTGGTGGCCACCTGGCCCGTCATGATCCAGATTCAGGCCCGACTGGGCGGCAAGCGTTCGCTGGCTGTTGCCGTAATGACGCTGAGCCTGCTGCTTGTGTTGCTGGTGCCGATGTCGCTGGCGATCATTACCCTGGTGGATAACGCAGACAGGATTGTTGGCTGGTCGAAATGGCTGGCCGTAACCCAGGTGCCGCCGCCGCCGGACTGGGTTGCCGGAATTCCGCTGGTCGGTACCAAGCTGCAACAATTCTGGCAGCAGTTCGTTTCCGATGGCATTCATGAGTTCGCCGCCAGGCTCGCGCCTTACACCAAGGCCATCACGAGCTGGTTCGTCGCTGAAGTGGGTGGTTT
>JAAPAA010000205.1 GCA_012274165.1 Thiobacillaceae bacterium | reverse complement strand
TCCCCCGTCCGGGTTGCGCCGACGCCCACCGAGCCTGTCGCCATCAAGCTCAACATGCAGACCACCATGGGCAAGCCCGCAAAGCGCGCCACGGCGCGCCAATGCGACAGCCTGTCCGACAAACTCGGAACCGTGTTCGACAAAATGGATGAAGCGCGCCGCAAGGGCTACACGCAAGCGCAAATGAACAAGTGGAACCAGGAAATCAAAGCCCTCGAAACCAAAAAACAGCAATCCGGTTGCTTTTAATTCCCTCGCCATGAATGCACGCACCCTCGACCCCGCCCATCACCTGATCGAAAAAGAGCCCTATTACGAGGCAGTCGGCGACGAGATCCAGTTGTTCGAAGCCGCCTACCGGCAGCAGATACCGGTGCTGCTGAAAGGCCCAACCGGCTGCGGCAAGACGCGTTTCATGGAACACATGGCGTGGCGGCTCAAGCGCCCGCTCATCACTGTGTCATGCCACGACGACCTCACCGCATCCGACCTGGTCGGCCGCTATCTGGTCAAAGGCGGCGAGACTGTGTGGGTCGACGGCCCGCTCACCCGCGCCGTGCGCTGCGGTGGCATCTGCTATCTTGATGAAATCGTCGAGGCGCGCAAGGACACCATGGTCGTGATCCATCCGCTCGCGGATGATCGCCGCAATCTGCCGATGGAAAAACTCGGCCAGGTCGTTGAAGCGCCGCCCGAATTCTGCATGGCGATTTCCTACAATCCCGGCTACCAAAGCGTGCTCAAGGACTTGAAGCAGTCCACCCGGCAGCGCTTCGTCGCACTCGAATTCGACTACCCCAGCGCCGCGCTGGAACGCCGCATCGTCGCCACCGAATCCGGCGTGTCCGACGCCATCGCCGACAGCCTGGTGCGCTTCGCGCAAATGACCCGCAACCTCAAGGGCAGCGGACTGGAAGAAGGCGCATCGACGCGCTTGCTGGTTCACGCTGGCAAGCTCATCGCCGATGGCGTCAGCCCGGTGTCGGCGTGCAAGGCAGCGGTAGCGCAGGCGGTGACTGATGACGCCGATATGCTGAAAGCCATCCAGGAACTCTCCTCCTCGATCTTCTGATGGCGTCGCTTTAATCATGGCGTTGGCGCCGCTCACTGCCGCCGACATGGAGAAAAATCTCCATGTCTGGCTGGAAACCGAATTCACCTATTTCAAGGTCGAACACCTCGCCACCGAACTGGCGCAGCTTGCACGCGAGGAGCAGGACTTCATCCTCGGCTGGATCCGCCGCATCGCCTCCACCCACATAACACTGGCCTGGCAGTTCGGCCGCCGCGCGCCCGCGCTGCTACCGCATATGGAACTGCGTCTGCTCGAAGCATGGGCGCTGCATACCTGCGACATATTCGACCGCAGCGGCTTGCAAAACGCGTTGCGGGTGATGGAGCAGGTCGACAGTTTCGACGTGGCCCAACACCAGAATGACTCGGCCGGCGCGCTGTTTGAAGAATTCGCGCCGGTACTGGGCAATTTTGTCTGCGGACTATCGGGACGCCGGCTGGCGCTAGAGGAAGGCGACGCGGCTTGGACCGATGGCGAGCGCATCGTGTTGCCGCCCATGGTTGCCGCCCTGCCTGATCGGGACGACAACTTCCAGCTCGCCAAAATAACGGTGGCGCTGCTGTGGGCGCAAACCCGCTTCGGCACACTGCGCATCGACCCGGTCGCCGTCACCGCCGGCTACCCCGACCCCGAACGTGCGCTGAACCACTTGTACGCGCTGGAAATATTGCGGCTATCCGCCCGAATTGCGCGTGAACTGCCGGGCCTGCATCGCGGTATGCAACGCCTGCGCAGCCGGCTCGACGCGCCGCTGTCGCCCGCCTGGCAAGCGTTCGCGACCCAGCTCGCTGCGCACGATGCAACACTGGATGACAGCCTGGCACTGCTCAGATCAGCCTATGCCGAAGCCGGGTGTCCTCACTTTTCGGATCAGGGTTGCCTGCGCCCGGACGCCATCGCCGCCGCCCGCGCCGCGCGGCTGGACAAGGAAAAGGCGCGACTGCGCATCAAGCTCGCCGAACTGCTGGCGGAGCAGCAGGCCTCCCAGCCCGAATCCTCAGCCTCTGAAACCCCAGCCGAATTCGAAGTCACAACGAGGGACGAGAACGGTCAACTCGACTTTGAAATCACCCTCGACGATGCACCGATCGCGCCGCCAGACGGCGTCAAGCAACTGCTGACCTCGATTTACCTCGACTTTGGCGACATCCCGCCAGACTACCTGACACCGGCTGGCGACGGCGAATACGATCCCAATCTCGTCTTCGACCAGCCCGAAGACACCGACTCGGTGTGGCAAGGCACCTATCATGAGAAAGGCGCCGAGTTGTACCCGGAGTGGGATCATGGCCGCCAGCATTACCGCAAGAACTGGTGCGTGATGCGCGAAAAAACCGTCACCCCGGTCTACGACGAGTTCTATCGCGAGACGCTGGGAAAACATGCCGGCGTCGTCAAACACCTGCGCAAGAAATTCGAGGCGCTGCGCGATGAAAACCGCCTCGACAAGCGGCAAACCCAAGGCGACGAAATCGATCTCGATGCCTTGATCGAAGCCCTAGCCGACGCCCGCGACGGCAGCGAAATGAGCGACCGGCTGTTCCAGCGCCTGCACCGCGCCGAACGCAATATTGCAGTGATTTTTTTAGTGGACATGAGCGGCTCGACCCAAGGCTGGATCAACGAAGCCGAGCGCGAGGCCTTGATTCTGTTGTGCGAAGCGCTTGAACTGCTGGGCGACCGCTATGCGATCTACGGTTTTTCCGGCACCACACGCAAGCGCTGCGAACTGTTCCGCATCAAGACCTTTGACGATGCCTACGACAACGAAGTGAAAGCGCGCATCTCCGGCATCCGGCCGCAGGAATACACGCGCATGGGATTTGCGCTACGCCACATGACCAAGCTGCTGAATCAGGTCGACGCCAAAACCCGCGTGCTGGTCACCTTGTCCGACGGTCGCCCGGACGACTATTTCGACGTCTATCGCGGCGCATACGGCGTGGAGGACACGCGCATGGCCCTGCTGGAAGCCGTGCGCAGCGGTATTCACCCCTTCTGCATCACGCTCGACCGCGACGCGCGTGACTACCTGCCACACATGTACGGTGCAGCGCGTTACGTGATCCTGGACGACGTGCGACAATTACCCGTGAAAGTCACCGACATTTACCGACGCATCACGACTTAAGCCCGAACGACATGAGCCTCGACGAACTAAAACCAGGATTTTTTTACAGCAACGGCGCCTACGGCCGCACCTGGGGTGTGCGCCAGCTGGCAGAAATCGCCACCGACGCCGAAACCGGCGAGACCGTGTATCACTTCAGGGGAATTGCCGGCACCTGCCGCCGCAAGAAGGGCCATTGCAGCCCGACGGAATTCGCCCGCTGGGCGAAGTATCAAGTGGCGCTACAGGAAAACGACTGGAAGCGCGTCGGTGGTGATGAATTGCCGCCCAACGAACCCATCACCCTTTAACTATTTTGATCAGGAGTCCCGGGCACAGCCGTCTCGGGTTCTTCCGCAACGCGCGCAGCCTGTGTGCCCAGATAGTCCATGATTGCGTAGGTCAGTGCGGTACATCCGGTGCCATCCAGCGCCGAGATCGCAAACGAGGGACCCGACCACTCGTAATCCTTGACGAACTGCGCGACCACGGCCTCACGTTCAGCCTCGTCCACCATGTCTATCTTGTTCAGCACCAGCCAACGCGGTTTATCGTAGAGTTCCTGATCGTATTTGCGCAGTTCCTCGACAATGGCGCGCGCCTCATGCACCGGATCGCCCGCTTCCCAGCGCGGTGAAATATCGACCAGATGCAACAACACGCGGGTGCGCTGCAAATGCCGTAAAAACTGGTGGCCCAGTCCTGCTCCTTCGGCTGCACCTTCGATCAAACCCGGAATATCCGCGATGACGAAGCTGCGCTAGCTATCGACCCGCACCACGCCAAGATTGGGAGCAAGCGTCGTAAAAGGGTAATCGGCCACTTTGGG
>JAAPAA010000204.1 GCA_012274165.1 Thiobacillaceae bacterium | reverse complement strand
GAACCGTTCGACGGCGACCTCGACGACTACCAGCGCTATCTGCTGGACGAAGGCAAGCGCCTGCGTGAAGCGCTGAAACAGGCCGGCAAGGCGGCCGAAGCGCCGGTGGTGAAAGCGGAACCCGTGCCGGTGGTGGCGAAGCGCGCGGCGCCGTCCGGCAAGTTGAAGCCGCTGAAACAGTCACTCGAAAAACTCGACAAGGCCATGGCTGCGTTGCAGGCTGAAAAGGCGACGCTGGAAGCGAAGCTGACCGGGAGCTTGTCGGTCGAAGCGATTGCCGAAACGGGCAAGCAAATCCAGCACCTCAGCGATGAACTGGCGCGCGAGGAAGAAAAATGGATGGAGCTGTCGGAGCAGATCGAGGCGCTGGAAACAGCGGGCGCGTAGGTGAATTACTGAAGCACCAGCGGCAGCAGACGTTGAACTTGGGCTTCGCCGCATTGTTGCCTATGGTGTAACAAGTTATGCCATTCGCGCACCTTACAGCTGGGGACGCAACATGCCACATCGCGATACGGCTGAACCCGCAAAGTCAATTTTGTACCGGCGCCATGCCTGGCCCGTGCGCCTCATGCACTGGATTAATGTGCTCGCTTTTTTTCTGCTGCTGATGAGCGGGCTGCAAATTTTCAATGCGCACCCGGCCCTCAATTGGGGGAAGTCCTCTTACAACGGCCATCCCCCGGTTTTGCAAATGCACGCGCGCCTCGATGCGCAAGGCCAACCCGTCGGGGTTACCCGGATTTTCGGGCACGAATTCAATACGACCGGTGTGCTGGGTTTGTCGGCCGGCATGGATGGGCAACCTGTCGAACGCGGCTTTCCCGCCTGGATCACGCTTCCCGGGCCGCAGTGGCTGGCGATGGCGCGACGCTGGCATTTCTTTTTTGCCTGGGTGCTGGTCATCAATGGCCTCGCCTATCTCACTTACACGCTGACAAGCCACCACCTGGCGCGCGACCTTGCGCCCAGCCCGGCCGATTGGCGTTCGATCGTGCAATCCATCAAGGATCATTTGCGCTTCAGGCATGCGCAGGGTGAAGCGGCCAGGCACTACAACATCCTGCAAAAACTCACTTATCTAAGCGTGATATTTGTCCTGTTTCCGCTGTTGATTCTGATGGGGTGGGGCATGTCGCCGGGGCTGAATGCGCTTGTCCCGGGCTGGATCGATCTGTTCGGTGGTCGCCAGTCGGTACGCACGCTGCATTTTGTGTTGGCCTGGATGCTGGTGATGTTTGTTTTCATCCATGTGTTTGAGGTCATCGTTAGCGGCCTCTGGAATAACCTGCGTTCGATGATTACGGGCCGGTATCGGATTACCCCGATTGAGGACGAGCATGGGTAGCCAGAGAAATAATCGCAGACATTTTTTACGGCGCGCACTGGCTACCGGCGGCGCGCTATTGCTATCCGGGTGCGACCAGCTATCGCGGAGCGAGTGGTTTACCAAACTGCTGGGCAGCGCCGAAAAACTCAGCTTTTCCGCGCAACGCCAGCTGCTGCCGCGCAAGGCCATGGCGCAAGAGTTTACCGAGGCAGACCTTTCACCGGATTTTCGCAGCAATGGTTCCGACAACCCCGACAACCCGGCTTATCAGGCGTTGGCAGCAAATGGCTTTGTTGATTATCGCCTGCAGGTTGGCGGCCTGGTGGCCCATCCACGCGAGTACTCGCTTGACGAACTGATGGCGTTGCCCAGCCGCACGCAAATTACCCGACACGACTGCGTCGAAGGCTGGAGCGCGATCGGCAAATGGAAGGGCGTGCAACTGGGCCGTTTGCTGGAGCAGGTCAAACCGCATCCATCGGCCAGGTTCGTGGTGTTCCATTGCGCGGACCCGATGGACGATCTGGGAACGCCTTACTACGAAAGCATAGACATGGAGGACGCCTGGCACGCACAAACCCTGCTCGCCTATGCACTCAACGACGCGCCGTTGCCCATCAAGAACGGCGCGCCGATCCGCGTGCGCGTCGAACGTCAGCTGGGCTACAAAATGGCCAAATACGTCATGCAGATTCAGCTCGTCGATCGCCTTGAGACGATTGCGGGCGGCAAGGGTGGGTATTGGGAAGACCAGGGCTATGAATGGTATGCCGGCATCTGACCACGCTCTATTGAGCTGGATCAAGCGCCCTACGGTTTCTTGTCCCCGATCTGCTTCGTGACGAGACCCTTTTCCGCCCGGACTTCCATCAGCAGCTTGTAGGCAATGTAGTACTTGTAGATGTTGGCGACGTAGGTCACCGTCTCTGCCCCGATTTTATCGGCGGCGACATATTCCACGTTGTGGAACCAGACGTTCGGGTTCAACCCGCGCCGGGCCGCTTCCGTGCGCAGCTGCGCGACCCGTCCCGCGCCGGCGTTGTAGGAGGCGAATGCGAACAGCGCCTTGTCGAGCTGGGTCATGGGCTCATCGCCGTAGTAGTGGTCGATCATCCAGCGCATGTACTTGATGCCGGCATGGATGTTCGGCTCGACCTGCGCGATGTTGCCCACGTTGAGATCCTTGCCGGTGGCGGGCATCACCTGCATCACGCCGATGGCTCCCACCGGGCTGCGGACGGCCTGATTCAATTGGGATTCCTGGTAACCCTGGGCTGCCATCAGCAGCCAGTCGACGTCGTACTGCTTGCCGTACTTCTGGAAATACTGCACCACGGCGTGAAGTTTCCTGCGCTCGGATTCCGCGGCGGCGTTCTTCACATACTGGGCGCTCTTGAAATACTTCGCCAGGATGACATTGCCAGCAGTCGAGCCCTTGGCGCTGCGGGCGATAAAATCGTCGAGTGTGGACTTGAGTTGCGGGCTGCCCTTGCGGATCGCCCACGCGATATTGCCGCCGGTACGCACGGCGACATCGTCATGCACCTTGATATCAGGGAACACCTGTTTCCAGAAATCCACTACGTGCTTGTCCACCACGATGAGGGGGATCAGGCCGGCGTTCACCATTTCGATCAGGTCTTCGTCTTCCAGCGCCTCCGGCGCCTCCTTGATGATCACGGCCGGTTTTTTCTCGGCGGAAAAGCGCCGGTTCAGCGCCAGCAGGCTTTCGTAATAGCTGGAAGTTTTACGCACGAAAACCGTCTTGCCAGTCAGGTCGTCCACGCTGGAAATCGGAGGGGATGCGGGACCGGACACCACCACTTCGCTCGTGTTGGGATAGACCGGCGCGGAAAAATCGACCAGCTTGCGCCGCCCCGGGGTGTCGGTGAGATTGGCTGCCGCGATGTCGCCCTTGCCGGCTGCCAGCGCCGTCAGCAAGGCTTCCCGGCCAACCGGGATGAACACCACGTGCACCTTGAGATATGTCCCTCTCAGTTTTTTCTCTTTCGCCAGTTGCTTGTTCAGGTTTTCCTCGAACACGCGAAAGAGGTCGTAGGTTGCGCCGCGCTGGCTGCCCATGTCGACGAAATAATTGGTCTTGCTATAGGTCGTCAATACGCGAATGACCCGCCGTTCAATCATCCCGTCGAGATCGCCGGTCCAGGGTTTCTCGGCTTGTTCCAGGTCGATCGTAAACTGCCCCGTTTTTTCTGGAGCCGGGTCGGCGGCAGGCTTGGGTGGTTGGACCAAAGCCTTGGATTCGTCGGGCGAAGCGGGTGCTTTCTCGCTATCTCCGCAGGCGCTCAGGAACGCTGCCAGTGCAACGACAGTGAGCATTCCTGACAGCGAGCGGGATAGGGAAACCGTTAAGCGGCACGGATGCAGGCAGAATTTTCTCAGCATGGTTGCACTCCATGAATGGACTCGATCTGGCTACGGCCAGTTGATGTTCGAGTCGGCCACATTTGTTCGCCTGCATCGGAACGTGAAGCGCCCATCCAGCGGACTTGCTCAAACTGATTGAATTCTAGACGGGAATAGCGGCGAGAAAGCCTGCAGCCGTCTCATTCGCCCTGGTTATGCACCACCTGTCATGGCATGAAGCCAGAGCTGATCCAGGGGGGATGCGTTCCTTACAAACTCGCCTGCGCGCCCCAGACCCGCTTCATGTCAAAGTTAACCAACAAATTTGAAGGATGCAGCGCATCTACAATCGTGAAGGGTTCTACACCGGTGTCACGCTTGATGGGTGTGGTGGTTCCTTCGCCACTGGCGTTTACCAGTGAATAAGCGGTGCAGGCGGTGGGGCCGCTGCCGCGTTGAGAGATGATGGCGATTTCAGTATTTTTCAGCCGCACAAAGGTGCCGGGTTGATAGAGTCCAAGCACCTTGATGAAATAGGCAGCGAGTGAAGGATCGGCGCGCGAAGCGTTTTCAATGAAAATATCCCGCAAAGCAAGATTGGGAAGAATGGCTTTGCGATAGTCGCGTGGGGCAATACGTGCGCAGTATCCATCTGCAAGGGCCAGGATTTTGGAAGTCTGGGGGATTTCCATCTTCACTGCGCCAGCCGGGTAGCCCGTGCCGTCTTCGTTTTCGTGGTGCCTCAGAATGCACGTTAACCAGCCAGGATCCTCAATGCCTAAGTCGTTAAGCATCTCGACAGCAAGATAGGGGTGACGGTGAATTTGATCCTTCTCATCGTCCGATAAGGGGTCTTTTTTGCGTAGAAGCCTATTCTGTAAAGACAGCATGCTTATGTTCATGGTCAGCGCCGCAGCGGTCAGATCCTGGATTTCGTCTGCAGGCTTGTTCATGGCCTGGGCGACCAGGGTGGACAGAATGGCGCAGTCCACACAGTGACGTACGGGGTAGGAGCCAGCGGAGTAATTGAGTAACAAACTGGCGAGCGCTATATCTGCATTCAGGTCCACGGCAAACTGGATCATCTTGACGACTTCGAGAATCTTGTCGCGTGGATCCGGCAACGTCTTGATCTCACGCAATACCAAGTCAAGCCGTTTGACGACCAGATTGATGGTGCGTATCACTGAGGGCACTTCGGCTTTGGTTGGCTGCGGTGCGCCGCGCATCTCGGCAGCGCCGCTTTCGATAAACATGCCGCGTTCAACCAGCGCTTCGGCCAGCGCCAGTTTTTCGATAATGTGGCCTTTGCGCAATAGCAGCTTGCCAGCACTGTCCATGACGTCCCATGGCAAAGGCTGGCCAACCGTGATCGCGCTCAGATTAATCCGGTGATGGATCATTTCCTCTCATCTTCGTCGGCATGGTCGCATTCCGGCAGCGCTCATGGTCGAGCACGGCTGCTGATCGTGTGATGTCGTAAAATTGCGATTTGTCCATGTATCTTCCTGATTCCATTTGTGAAATACGGCATTTCGGCCGCAAGCTTTAGGAACACGCCGATATTCGCTGCAGCGCGTAGCTGGGATTTGCGCAAGCGACTGCTGCGACCGCCAACAACGAAACCCCTCCCGGCACGTTAAAATGCCGCTTTCCCGCCAAGCCGCCAACCCGCCGTGAAACCCACCTTTCAGGACATCATCCTCACCCTGCAACGCTACTGGGGCGAGCGCGGTTGTGCGCTGCTGCAACCCTACGACATGGAAGTCGGTGCCGGCACCTCGCATACCGCGACCTTTCTGCGCGCGCTTGGTCCCGAGCCGTGGAAGGCCGCCTACGTGCAGCCGAGCCGCCGCCCCAAGGATGGCCGCTACGGCGACAACCCGAATCGGTTGCAACACTATTACCAGTTCCAGGTGGTGCTGAAACCGGCGCCGGCGGACATTCTGGAGCTGTATCTCGGCTCGCTCGAAGCGCTGGGCTTCGACCTGAAAAAGAACGATGTGCGCTTCGTCGAGGACGACTGGGAAAACCCCACGCTCGGCGCTTGGGGGCTGGGCTGGGAGGTGTGGCTGAACGGCATGGAGGTGACCCAGTTCACCTACTTCCAGCAGGTCGGCGGCATTGACGTGAAGCCGATCACCGGCGAAATCACCTACGGCCTCGAGCGCCTGGCGATGTATCTGCAGGGCGTCGAAAGCGTGTACGACCTGGTGTGGACGGACGGGCTGAGCTATCGCGACGTGTATCACCAGAACGAAGTCGAGCAGTCGACCTACAACTTCGAGCACAGCGACGTCGACTTCCTGTTGACGGCATTCAGCGCGCACGAGAAAAAGGCGCAGGAACTGATCGCCGCGCAGCTCGCGTTGCCGGCGTATGAACAGGTGTTGAAAGCCGCGCACACCTTCAACCTGCTCGACGCACGCGGTGCGATTTCGGTGACCGAGCGCGCCGCCTACATTGGCCGCATCCGCAACCTCGCGCGCGCAGTGGCGAAGAGCTATCTCGATTCGCGCGCGCGGCTGGGTTTTCCGATGGCGCCCAAAGCATGGGCGGATGAAGTGGCGGCAGAAATGGCGAAGAAGGCGGCAGCATGAGTACCGACGTGATCAAAGCAGCAAACTTACTGGTTGAACTGTTCGTCGAAGAACTGCCGCCCAAGGCGCTAAAAAAACTGGGCGAGGCATTTGCTGCTGTGCTGGCCGAAAGCCTGGTGGCGCAGGGCCTGGCTGAGACGAATGCAGCGGTCAGCCACTTTGCTTCGCCGCGCCGGCTCGGCGTGCATGTCGAAAACGTGCTGGCGTGCGCGGCCGAAAAATCCGTGTCGACCAAATTGATGCCGGTGGCGGTCGGTCTCGACGCCGCGGGCAATGCGACGCCCGCACTGTTGAAACGCCTGGCTGCATTGGGCGCAGATGCCGGCGCTGCCAGCCAGCTGCGGCGCGCAGCAGACGGCAAGAATGAAGCGCTGTTTTACGATAGCGTCGCAGCGGGCGTCACGTTGGTCGAAGGCTTGCAGCTCGCGCTGGAACACGCGATGGCGAAGCTGCCGATCCCGAAGGTGATGACGTATCCGCTGGCCGATGGATGGACCACCGTCAATTTCGTGCGCCCGGTGCACGGCCTGGTCGCGCTGCATGGCGCGGACATCGTGCCGGTATCGGTGCTCGGTTTGACCGCGGGGCGCAATACTCAGGGCCACCGCTTTGAAGCGCGCGTGAGCCCAGTGGTGCTGGCCTCGGCTGACAGCTACGCCGCACAATTGAAAGACGAAGGCGCAGTCATTGCCAGTTTCGCCGAACGCCGTGCCGAAATCGTTCGCCAGCTGCAGGCCGCTGCCGCACCGCTGGGTTTCAAGCCGGTGGACGACGATGCGCTGCTGGACGAAGTCACCGCGCTGGTCGAGCGCCCCAATGTGCTGCTCGGTACGTTTGAAACCGCTTTCCTTGACGTGCCGCCGGAATGCCTGATTCTGACCATGAAGGCGAACCAGAAATATTTTCCCTTGCTGGATGCGACGGGCAAGCTCACCAACCAGTTCCTCATCGTTTCCAACATCTCGCCAGTCGATGCGTCCGCTGTGATCCAGGGCAACGAGCGCGTGGTGCGTCCGCGTCTGGCCGACGCCAAGTTCTTCTTCGACCAGGATCGCAAGAAGGCGCTCGATTCGCGCGTGCTGGGGCTGGCCAAGGTGGTGTATCACAACAAGCTCGGCACCCAGGGCGAACGGGTGACACGGGTGCAGGCGATAGCCCGCGCCATTGGCCAGCAGATCGGCGGCGAGTCGCTGGCGCTGCAGGCCGATCAGGCCGCACTGCTGGCCAAGGCCGATTTGCTCACCGACATGGTCGGCGAGTTCCCCGAGCTGCAGGGCATCATGGGGCGCTACTACGCGCAGCATGACGGCCTCGCGGACGACATCGCATTTGCCATCGAGGATCACTACAAGCCGCGTTTTGCCGGCGACGAATTGCCGCGCAACGACGTCGGCGTGTGTGTGGCGCTGGCCGACAAACTGGAGACGCTGGTGGGGATGTTCGGCATTGGGCAAGTCCCGACTGGCGACAAGGATCCCTTCGCGCTGCGTCGCCATGCGCTGGGTGTGTTGCGTATCCTGATTGGCAAATCGCTGCCGCTCAGCCTTTTTGATTTGGTGAATGTTTCTTTCGCGGCGTTTCCATCAGGGTTGTTGGGCGATGCGCATACGGCTGTGGAAACTTTCGCGTTTGAACGTCTGGATGGTCTGATGCGCGAGCAGGGTTACAGCGCGAATGAAGTCGAGGCGGTGCTGTGTATGCGTCCGGTACGTATAGATATTGTGCCGCTGCAGCTCTTGGCGGTTCGCGCGTTTGCCGCACTGCCAGAAGCCCCCGCGCTGGCAGCCGCCAACAAGCGCGTCGGCAATATCCTGAAAAAGGCCGAAGGCGAAGTGGGCGGCGTGGCCGATCCGGCGCTTTGCGTCGAAGCAGCGGAAACCGCGCTGTTTGCCGCGCTGGGCGAGATTGCGCCGCGTGCCGATGCGGCGTTTGCGGCAGGTGACTACACTGCCTCGCTGCAAGCCCTGGCCGCGTTGAAATCCCCGGTCGACGCCTTCTTTGATCATGTGATGGTGAACGCCGACGATCCGGCGCTGAAAGCCAACCGGCTGGCGCTGTTGAACCAGTTGCACCAGACCATGAACCGGGTGGCTGACATCTCCCGTCTGGCCGCCTAAACTCACGCCATGAAACTCATCATTCTCGACCGCGACGGCGTCATTAACGTCTACTCCGACCAGTTCATCAAATCCCCCGATGAATGGAAACCCATCCCCGGCAGCCTGGAAGCGATTGCGCGGCTGACGCGCGAAGGCTGGCGCGTGGTGGTGGCGACCAATCAATCCGGCCTCGCGCGCGGCTTGTTCGAGATGGCGACGCTCAATGCCATTCACGCCAAGATGCACAAGGCGGTGATGCAGGCGGGCGGACGCATCGAGGCGGTGTTTTTTTGCCCCCATTCGGCCGACATGGAGTGCGATTGCCGCAAGCCCAGGGTGGGCTTGTTCATCGAGATTGCCGCGCGCTACGGCAAGGATCTGCGTGGCGTGCCGGTGGTGGGCGATTCGCTGCGCGATCTGCAGGTGGCGGACAGCGTCGATGCCTGGCCGCTGCTGGTTAAAACCGGCAAGGGCAAGAAAACTCTGGCGGCGGGCGGCTTGCCCAAGAACACGACGGTGTTCACCGACCTGACCGAGGCGGTCGATCAACTGCTCGCGCTGGAATCATGAACCTGATTCGTTCGGTGATCTTCGCGATCATGCAGACCGCGCTGACGGTTCTTTTCAGCCTGGTCGCGTTGTTCAGCTTTCCGTTTTCTGCCCAAACACGCTACCGCCTGATTACCGGCTACAACCATCTGGTGATCTGGCTGGCGCGCTGGGTACTGGGCATCCGCTACGTGGTGGAAGGGCGGGAACACTTGCCGTCGCAGCCCGCCATCATCCTGGCCAAGCACCAGTCTGCGTGGGAAACCGTGGCCTTCCTGTTCCTGTTTCCACCGGTGTCGCCGGTCATCAAACAGGAGTTATTGAACGTGCCGTTTTTTGGCTGGGCGTTTCGACTGTTGTCACCCATCGCCATCGACCGCAGCTCCGGGCGCGAAGCGCTGAAGCAGATTGTGAAGAAGGGCGGCGACAAGCTGGCACAAGGATTCTGGGTGCTGGTGTTCCCCGAAGGCACGCGCGTCGCCCCGGGCGAAAAAGGCAAGTACGGCATCGGCGGCAGCTGGCTGGCGGCAGAAACCGGCGCCCCCATCGTGCCGGTGGCGCACAACGCGGGCGAAGTGTGGCCGAAGAACGCGTTCGTCAAACGCCCCGGCACCGTCACCGTGCGCATCGGGCCGGTGATCGACAGCGCCGGCAAGAGCGCGGCCGAACTCACCCGCGCCGTCGAAGCCTGGATCGAAACCGAAATGACGAGGTTGCCCCCTGCTGCCGCGCACCAATAGCGGCGTGCTGCAGATTGGCGCCGCCGTGGTGCCGTATCAGCTGCGCCGCTCGTCGCGCCGCCGCACGCTGGGACTCACCGTGACGCCACACGAAGTGCGTATCCATGCGCCCAGCTGGACCCCGCGCGCTGAAATCGAAACCTATGTAGTACACCAGCATGACTGGCTGCGTCGCGCCTGGGCGCGGATGCAGGCGCGCGCGCCGCAGCCTGAGCCGAGCGCGCTGACCGACGTGCGTTATCTCGGCCGCGTTCTCGCACTCGATATCCAGCCCGCCCTGTTCAGCGAGGTGCGTCGCCACGGCGACACCCTGCGTGTTTACACCCCGCACGACACCGATCCGCTGTCCCTGATCCGCCACTGGCTGCATGCCCGAGCCGTGCGCTTGCTCGCCTGGCGGCTCGCCCGCATCGCGCGCAGACTGGGGCGCGCGCCCAGCCGGTTCGCGCTGTCGAACGCGCAAACCCAATGGGGTAGCTGCACCCGCAGCGGCCATGTGCGGCTGAACTGGCGGCTGGTGCAAGCGCCGCTTGAACTCATTGATTACGTCGCCGCGCACGAGCTGGCGCATCTGGTTCACCTCGACCATTCGCCGCGCTTCTGGGCGCAGGTCGCTGCGTTGTGCCCGGAGGCATTGGCCAGGCGCGCGGAATTGCGCAAAATGAGTACAACGCTGTTTCAGCTTTGATAGCCGGGATCAAAACCATGCGAATCCTCCACACCATGTTGCGCGTCGGCGACCTCGACCGTTCGATTGAGTTCTACACTAGCGTGCTCGGCATGCAATTGCTGCGCCGCAAGGACTATCCAGGCGGCAAGTTCACCCTGGCGTTTGTCGGCTACGACACCGAGGACAAGGCGGCGGTGCTCGAACTCACCTTCAACTGGGGCGTGGACAAATACGAGCTCGGCAGCGGCTACGGCCACATTGCGATTGAAGTCGACGATGCTTACGCTGCTTGCGACGCGGCGGCAGCCAAGGGCGGCAAAATTCTGCGCCCGGCTGGACCGATGTCGCACGGCAGTACCGTGATTGCGTTTATCGAAGACCCGGATGGATATCCGATCGAGTTCATTCAGAAGGGGACGGCGGGTTGGTCGCAGGCGCAGACGGGAAGCTAAACGAATGCCAATCGGAGATATCGCTGGGGAATTTCTGGGTGGTGTGCTGAGAGTTATCGGCAATATCGTTCTTGAGGTTGTGCTGGAGTTCCTTATTCGAGGACCTGGTTACCTGATATGCCGTACTTTCAAGAAAGACATTAATCCAGAAGCTGGCTGGGTAATTGTGGCCGGGCTGGCCTTCTGGATTTTCGTTGTGGTCAGTGGCTTCTACACGTATTCATACTTTTCTGAAGCCTTGGCTGCAGATCGATGCTTGGACTCTGGTGGGGTATTCAACTATCAGAACAAACAGTGTCTTCGAAGCTGAGTCCACATCGGCGCTTGGCACGTTGTAGGGAGTCTCAAACATGGAACAACGCATCAGCCTGATCACCCTCGGTGTGCAAGACCTCGCCAGCAGCACCGCGTTCTACGAAGCGCTCGGCTGGCAGCGTTCGATGCGGCAGGCCGAAGGCGTGTCGTTCTTCCAGTGCGGCTGCATGGTATTTGCGCTGTGGCCGTGGACAAGTCTGGCGGTGGATGCGGGGATCTCGCCCGAACGCAGTGGCGCCGGCGGCTTTGCGCTGGCCTACAACGCGCGTACGCGCGAGGAAGTCGATGCGGTGCTGGCCGAGGTGGCGGCGTTGGGTGCGGTGATCGTCAAGCCCGCCGCAGAGGTTTTCTGGGGCGGCTATTCCGGCTACTTCAGCGATCTCGACGGCCATTTGTGGGAAGTGGCGTGGAACCCGGGGTTCGCGCTGGACGCCGCAGGGGCGGTGACGCTGCCGGACTGAACGGGCGCCTGTTTGGGCGCGCCGTTTCGTGGGTTAGCTGATTGCCTTGGTGATCAAGGGCACCAGCGATTCCGGCAGTTTGATCTTGCCGGACAGGGCAAAGGCCTGGGCGTTCTTCGACATCTTGCCCCACGTCCTGCGGATGATCTCCAGCCATTTTTCCTCATCGTAATCGGGCTTGCTTTGCGCAAACGCCAGCATGTAATGCTCGATGAAAACGAGGTTGGCGATGTCTTCCAGCAGCTGCGTGTCGGGATTGACCTTGATGCCGCGCTTGCCGACCGCTTTCTTGACGCGCTCGATCATGGCGTCATCATAGCCGGCTTGGCGCATCAGTTCGCCAGCGGTGTCAGCATGAAACGTATACAGCCCGGTGCGCCACGTGTGATAGCCCTCCTTGTCCATCGGGTAGCTGCTGCGCGGCACGGTCCAGCGCCGGATGTGCTGGGCGCGCACCGCCAGCTGCGAGGTCTCGGATGCGTCCGGCGCGAAGCGGCCGATCATGTCCGACATGCGCTGGCCGTAGAGCAGTTCTTTCGGCTGGCCTTCGTCCTGGTTGGGGTCTTCCGCGTTGGCCGCATCGAACAGCGCCACGGCTTGATTAAAGCGGGTCTGGTGAAAGCGTTCCTGATTTTCGATCATCATTCAGTTCCTGAAGCGCGGGCCAACATTTGGCCGCATGTGCAATTGTCACCAGGTTCGGGGTTGTACGGCAACCCGGCATCTTTATCGGCTGACGAAAGCAGCCTGGATCAAGGGGAGCTGCTTGTGTTTTCAGATTCGGCCTCAACATACGGCGAGTCCATTTCCCATGCATGCTGGCATGGCCCACTTCAAGGAATCCAACATGCCCGATCTTTTTTCACCTGCCCGCTTTGGCGCCATCGACCTTGCCAATCGCGTTGTGATGTCATCGCTGACGCGCAACCGCGCCGGGTCGGGCAATGTGCCGACGCCGCTGGCCGCCGAATACTATCGCCAGCGTGCATCGGCCGGCCTGATCCTGACCGAGGCCACGCCGATATGCGCGGAAGGACACGGCTATCCGCGCACGCCCGGCATCCATAGCGCTGAGCAGATCGCCGGCTGGAAGCAGGTGACCGCTGCGGTGCATGGCGCCGGAGGCAAGATCGCCCTGCAGCTGTGGCATGTGGGGCGGATATCGCATCCCGATCTGCAGCCGGGCGGCGCGCTGCCGGTTGCGCCTTCGGCGATCCGTCCGGCCGGGCAGGTGTTCACCGGACAGGGGATGAAGGATTACGTCACGCCGCGTGCGCTTGAGCTGGCGGAAATTCCTGCGCTGATCGAAAGTTACGCGCAGGCCGCGCGCAATGCGATCGACGCGGGTTTTGACGGCGTCGAAATCCATGCCGGCAACGGGTACTTGCTGGACCAGTTCCTGCGTTCGTCCACCAACCGGCGCACCG